>NZ_DATILJ010000083.1:0-4400 GCF_035476535.1 Aquabacterium sp. | reverse complement strand
CATGCGCCTTCTCGGCAAAGCGCTCACCTTCGACGATGTGTTGTTGGTGCCCGCCTTCTCCCAGGTGTTGCCACGCGACACCAGCCTTGCGACCCGACTGTCGCGCAACATCACGCTGAACCTGCCGCTGGTGTCCGCCGCGATGGACACCGTCACCGAAGCCCGATTGGCGATCGCCATCGCGCAAGAGGGCGGCATCGGCATCGTGCACAAGAACCTCACGGCCAAACAGCAGGCGGCCGAGGTGGCGCGTGTCAAACGCTATGAGTCCGGCGTGCTGCGCGACCCGATCACGATCTCCCCCGGCGTCCCGGTGCGCGATGTGATGGCGCTGTCCAAGCAGCATGGCATTTCCGGCTTTCCGGTGATCGAGGACGGCCGCGTCGTCGGCATCGTCACCAACCGCGACCTGCGCTTCGAGACGCGGCTGGACGTGCCGGTGCGCGAGATCATGACGCCGCGCGACAAGCTCATCGTCGTCAAGGACGGCGCCACCATCGACGACGGCAAGGCGCTGATGCACCAGCACAAGCTGGAGCGCGTGCTGGTCGTCAACGATGCCTTCGAGCTGCGCGGCCTGATGACGGTGAAGGACATCACCAAGCAGACCAGCTTCCCGAATGCAGCACGCGACAGCCACGGCAAGCTGCGCGTCGGTGCCGCGGTGGGCGTCGGCGACGGCACCGAGGAGCGGGTCGAACTGCTGGTCAAGGCCGGCGTCGACGTGTTGGTGGTCGACACCGCGCACGGCCATTCGGCCGGCGTGCTCGACCGCGTGCGCTGGATCAAGAAGCACTACCCGCAGGTCGACGTGATCGGCGGCAACATCGCCACCGGCGCCGCCGCGCTGGCGCTGGCCGAAGCCGGCGCCGATGCGGTGAAGGTCGGCATCGGGCCGGGCTCGATCTGCACCACGCGCATCGTCACCGGTGTCGGCGTGCCGCAGATCATGGCCATCGACTCGGTGGCCAAGGCCTTGGCCGGCAGCGGCGTGCCCTTGATCGCCGATGGTGGCATCCGCTTCTCCGGCGACCTGGCCAAGGCGATTGCCGCCGGCGCCGACACGGTGATGATGGGCGGCGCCTTTGCCGGCACCGAAGAGGCGCCCGGCGACATCGTGCTGTACCAGGGCCGCAGCTACAAGAGCTACCGCGGCATGGGCTCGATCGGCGCGATGCAGCAGGGCTCGGCCGACCGCTATTTCCAGGACAGCTCGGCCGCCAATGCCAATGCCAGCACGAAGCTGGTGCCCGAGGGCATCGAAGGCCAGGTGCCGTACAAGGGCTCGGTGGTCAGCATCATCTTCCAGATGGCCGGCGGCCTGCGTGCATCGATGCACTACTGCGGCTGCACCAGCATCGCCGAGATGCAGAGCAAGGCCGAGTTCGTCGAGATCACCTCGTCGGGCATCCGCGAAAGCCATGTGCATGACGTGCAGATCACCAAGGAAGCGCCGAACTACCGCATGGAGTGAGGCGAGACATGTCGCGAACTGATAGCGGGCCGGGCGCCGGGCTGCCCGAAGGCGGCCCGCATCCCCTCGGGCGGGGGGCGCAGCGTCCTGCGGCCATGTCCTTCATCCTGATCGCCGTGCTGATCGACATGATCTCGATCGGCCTGATCATCCCGGTGCTGCCGCACATCGTCGGCACCTTCACCGATTCGCCTTCGGCCCAGGCCTGGTGGTTCGGCGCGGTGGCGTTTTCGTTCTCGATCGCCAACTTCTTCTGCTCGCCGATCCTCGGCGCGCTGTCGGACAAGTACGGCCGCCGGCCCGTGTTGCTGCTGGGCTTTTCCGGTCTGGCGCTGAGCTTCATCGTCACCGGCCTGGCCACGGCGCTGTGGATGCTGATCGTCGTGCGCCTGTTCTCCGGCGCGATGCAATCGAACATGGCGATCGCCAATGCCTACGTCGCCGACATCACGCCGCCGGAAGAGCGTGCCCAGCGCTTCGGCCAGCTCGGCGCGATGTTCGGCATCGGCTTCATCCTCGGGCCGGTGATGGGCGGGCTGCTGGGTTCGATCGACGTGCACCTGCCGTTCTTCGTGGCCGGTGGCATGGCCTTGCTGAACCTGTTGTACGGCTACTTCGTGCTGCCGGAATCGCTGGCGCCCGGGAAGCGCCGCGAGTTCTCGTGGAAGCGCGCCAATCCTTTTGCCTCGCTGCGCGGGCTGCTGCGGCTGCGTGGTGTCGGCCTGCTGGTGGTGGTGGTGGCACTGGCCGGCCTGGCGCAGTTCACGCTGCACACCAGCTGGGTGCTGTACACGCACTTCAAGTTCGGCTGGGGCCCCTGGGAAGTGGGCTGGAGCCTGTTCTGCGTCGGCGTGATGTCGGCCTTTGCCCAAGGTGTGCTGCTCAAGCACCTGCTCAAACGCTTCGAGCCGCGCAAGTTGGCGATGTTTTCGCTGAGCGCCGGCGCGTTGACTTACTTCGGATTCGGCGCGGTGCCCGAGGGCTGGATGATCTATGTCGTGATCGTGCTCGGCAACCTGCTCGGCGGTGGCGGCGCGGTGGTGATCCAGAGCATCATCTCGAACGCCGCCGACCCGCGCACGCAGGGTGAGACCATGGGTTCGGTGTCGTCGCTGAACAGCCTGATGGCGGTCAGTGCGCCGCTGGTCTCGACGCCGCTGCTGGGCATCATCTCGCAGCGCCCGCCTGGTGACTGGCTGATCGGCCTGCCGTTCTACTTCTGTGCCACGCTGGCCACGCTGGCGCTGGCCATCGCCTGGTTCCAGTTCCGCCGCACCGCACCCGCGGTTGCGGCCACCGCCTGACCCTTCCCACCATGCACGACAAGATCCTGATCCTCGATTTCGGCTCGCAAGTCACCCAACTGATCGCGCGCCGCGTGCGCGAGGCTCATGTGTACTGCGAGATCCACCCGAACGATGTGTCGCCGGAGTTCATCCGCGCGTTCAACCCCAAGGGCATCATCCTCTCGGGCAGCCACGCCAGCACCTACGAAGAACACGATCTGCGTGCGCCGGACGTCGTCTGGCAGCTGGGCATCCCGGTGCTGGGCATCTGCTACGGCATGTTCACGATGACGGTGCAGCTGGGCGGCCAGGTCGAGGCCTCCACGCACCGCGAGTTCGGTTACGCCGAAGTGCGTGCGCATGGCCACACGCCCCTGCTCGACGGCATCGAAGACCACCGCACGCCCGAAGGCTTCGGCCTGCTCAACGTGTGGATGAGCCATGGCGACAAGGTCACCGCGCTGCCGCCCGGCTTCAAGCTGATGGCCAGCACGCCGAGCTGCCCGATCGCCGGCATGGCCGATGAAGCACGGGGTTATTACGGCGTGCAGTTCCATCCCGAGGTGACGCACACCGTGCAGGGCAGGGCGCTGCTCGAGCGCTTCGTGCTGAAGATCTGCGGGGCCAAGGCCGACTGGGTCATGCGCGACCATGTCGAAGAAGCGGTGGCCCGCATCCGCGAGCAGGTCGGCGACGAAGAAGTGATCCTCGGCCTGTCCGGCGGCGTCGATTCCAGCGTTGCCGCGGCGCTGATCCACCGTGCCATCGGCGAGCAGCTGACCTGCGTCTTCGTCGACCACGGCCTGCTGCGCCTGAACGAAGGCGCGATGGTGATGGAGATGTTCGCCGGACGGCTGCATGCCAAGGTGATCCATGTCGATGCCAGCGACCAGTTCCTCGGCCACCTGGCCGGCGTCACCGACCCCGAGGCCAAGCGCAAGATCATCGGCCGCGAGTTTGTCGAGGTGTTCCAGGCCCAGGCCGCGAAGCTGAAGCAGGCTGGATCGACGACGGGCGCCCGCGGCGCCAAGTGGCTGGCCCAGGGCACGATCTATCCGGACGTCATCGAATCCGGCGGCGCGAAGACCAAGAAGGCCACCACGATCAAGAGCCACCACAACGTCGGCGGCCTGCCCGAGACGCTGGGCCTGAAGCTGCTGGAGCCGCTGCGCGACCTGTTCAAGGACGAGGTGCGTGAGCTCGGCGTGGCGCTGGGCCTGCCGCACGACATGGTCTATCGCCACCCGTTCCCGGGCCCCGGCTTGGGCGTTCGCATCCTCGGCGAAGTCAAGCGCGAATTCGCCGACCTGCTGCGCCGCGCTGACGCGATCTTCATCGAAGAGTTGCGCGCGGCCAAGGACGACACCAGCGGCAAGAGCTGGTACGACCTGACCTCGCAGGCCTTCGCGGTGTTCCTGCCGGTCAAGAGCGTTGGCGTGATGGGCGACGGCCGCACCTACGACTACGTGGTGGCGCTGCGCGCCGTGCAGACCAGCGACTTCATGACCGCCGACTGGGCCGAGCTGCCGTACAGCCTGCTGAAGAAAGTGTCCAGCCGCATCATCAACGAGGTGCGCGGCATCAACCGCGTGACCTACGACGTGAGCAGCAAGCCGCCGGCGACGATCGAGTGGGAGTAG
>NZ_DATILJ010000082.1:0-9212 GCF_035476535.1 Aquabacterium sp. | reverse complement strand
CTAAAAAGCATGAACGATGCTTGACAGGGGAAACCCATGAAGTGGCTCTACTTTCCGTTCCAGGATGTCAGTGCGGATCCCACCATGCCGTCCAACGAGGCCCGGTACCGCAGCAAATACGGGCCGGGGCTGACCGTGCTGCAGTACCCCCACCGCCTCGATCACGTGCCGGATGACGACACGTTCATCGTGGCAGGTCACGGGCTTCCAGGGATGGACGCGATCGGCGTGTCGGTATTGGACGAGAACGCTTCATCCTTTGAGAACTCGATTCGGGCACTCGCTGGAAAGGGGCCCGCCAAACGGCAAGTGACGATGCAGGCGAATGACCTGGCACAGCAACTCCGGGACGCCGAACTGCCGCGCACGCACAAGCGCATCAAGCTGATCACGTGTGGTGGCGCGGGCATGGCGATTCTCGATGATGCGAAAGTCGAATGGGACTCCAGCGTCGATGCCGCCGCGCGCACGGTCAAGGATGTCCCCGCCGCGCCTTTCGCTTCAGCGAACACCGCCAACTGCTTTGCTTCTGTTTTCGCCAAGGCCATGGCGCAGCGAGACTACACCCAGCTGCGCGTGCGAGCCTATCCGGGTTTCGTCAACGCGAACGGGGTGCAGAACCCAAGCCCAGTCAAGACGCCGAACCCAAGCCCTGCCTCACATCGCCGTTGACGAACGCGCCTGGGGATCAGGGCATTCCCTGAGGCTGCCGGGGCTTGAACGGATCCGCCATGACGGTTGGCGCATCCGGCCATTGGTGGCATGCCGCGCTGTGCCCACACTGGCGTCACCATGTACCTCACCCAAGGCCTGCACCGCTCGCTGCAACGGCATCCTGCCAAGACCGCGCTCACCCACCTGGGCGCCGACGGCGCACAGCGGCAACACCGTTTCGATGAACTGGTCGATGGCGTGGCGCGGCAGGCCGCCGCGCTCGCCGCCCGCGGTGTCGACGCCGGCGACCGCGTTGCGCTGCTCGCGCCGAATGACGATCGCCTGGTGCAGGCGATCTTCGCGTGCTGGTGGCGCGGCGCGGTGGCCTGCCCGCTGAACGTTCGCTGGACGCCCACCGAACTGGCCCATGCGCTGGCCGACAGCGCGGCATCCTTGGTGCTGGTGGACGAAGCGCTGGCCGAACGCCTGCCGCGCAGCGACATCCGCTGCATCACGCTGCCCCGCTTCGCCGACGAAGCGGCGGCGCTGGCGCCTTTGCCCGACAGCCGCAGCGGCGGCGACGCGATGGCCGTGCTGCTCTACACCGGCGGCACCACCGGCCGCGCCAAGGGCGTGATGCTCACGCATGCCAACCTCTGGTCGGCCTCGATGACCCGCGCCGCCGAGCTGCCCAACCCGCCGGACGGCGTGTCGCTGCTCGTCGCGCCGCTGTTCCATGTCGCCGGCCTGGGCCGCCTGGTGGGCCAGACGCTGGTCGGTGGCGGCTGCGTCACGATGGCCCAGTTCCGCCCCGAGGCGGTGATCGCCGCGATCGAGCAGCACCGCATCGGCGACATCATGGTCGTGCCGACGATGCTGCAGTCCTTGCTCGACGATCCTAACTTTCAAGCGGAGCGCGTGCAAAGCCTGACGCGCATCGCCTTCGGCGCCGCGCCGATGCCGCCGGACCTGCTGGAGCGTGCGCTCGCCGCCTGGCCCGAGGCCGAGTTCTTCCAGGCCTACGGGCTGACCGAAACCGCCGGCGCGGTGTGCATCAACCTGCCGGTCAACCACCGCTCGGCCGAAGCGCGTGCCGCGGGTCGCCTGAATTCGGTGGGCCGCGCCGGGCTGGGGGCCGAAATCGTCGTGACCGATCCTGATGGGCAGGAAGTGCCGCGTGGCGTGGTTGGCGAGGTCTTGTGTCGCGGACCGATGGTCACGCCGGGCTACTGGCGCAACCCCGAGGCCACGGCCGCCGCACTGCAGGACGGTTGGCTGCACACCGGGGACGCCGGCTGCATGCAGGCCGACGGCACGCTGGCCATCGTCGACCGGCTGAAGGACATGATCATCAGCGGCGGCGAGAACATCTACAGCGCCGAGGTCGAAGCCGCGCTGCGCGCCCATCCGGCCGTGGCGCAGGCCGCAGTGCTCGGCGTGCCCGATGCGCGCTGGGGCGAGGCCGTGCAGGCCTTCGTCGTGCTGCGCGAGCCGGTCAGCGACGAGGTCTTGCGCGCCTGGTGCCGCGAGCGCCTGGCCGGCTACAAGTGCCCGCGGGCTTATGCCTTCGTCGCCGAACTGCCCTTGTCCGCCGCCGGCAAGGTGCTGAAGAACGTGCTGCGTCAACAAGCGGGGGCCTGATGCTCGAACCCGTCGCCTTCGACGACCCGCGGCAGCTGTTCGACCGCGTGCCCTTCATGCGCCTGCTGGGCGTGCAGCGCATCTTTTCCGAAGGCGGCCGCGCACGCCTGGTGCTGGCGCCGCGCGCCGAGCTCGGCAACGTGATCGGCGGCGTGCATGGCGGTGCCGTCGTCACGTTGCTGGACGTGGTGATGGCCAGCGCCGCAGTGTCGGCCATCGACTTCCGGCGCACCGCCGTCACGCTGAACCTGGACACCGCGTTCGTGGAGCCCGGCCGCGGCACGCTCACCGCCGACGGCGAACTGCTGCGCGAGGCCGACGGCATCGCCTGGTGCAGCGCCACCGTCACCGACGACGACGGCCGCATCGTCGCCCGTGCGCAGGGCAGCTTCCGCTACCTGCCGCTCCCCCGGACGTCATCCGGACATCGACCGACAAGCCCCGAAGGAGACACGCCATGAACCACCCCCACCCCCACCGCCGCCAGGCGCTGGCCGCACTGCTCGCACTCGCCCCGCTGCTCGGCGCCGCACCCGTGGCCCTGGCCTCGGACGCCTATCCCACCAAGCCGATCACGCTGGTGATGCCGTTCCCGCCCGGCGGCAGCTTCGACCCGATCTTCCGCGCGTTCGCCGAAGCGGCCGCGCGCGACCTGGGCCAGCCCATCGTGATGATGCACAAGCCAGGGGCAGGCGGCATCACCGGCCCGGCCAGCGTGGCGATGATGAGCGAGGCCGACGGCTACACCGTCGCGGTGATGCACAACAGCGTGATCCGCGCGCCGCTGACGCAGAAGGTCAATTGGGACCCGCTGCGCGACTTCAGCTACCTGGGCAGCCTGTTCGGCCTGACCACCGCGATCGCCGTGGCCGCCGACGCGCCGTGGAAGAACCTGGCCGAGCTGCTGGCCGACGCGAAGAAGCGGCCGGGCGAGATCAGCTACGGCAATGTCGGCGCGATCAGCGTCAACCGCATCGTCGGCGAACGCCTGGCGCGCGCCAACGGCACACGCTTCAACATGATCCCGTTCAAGGGCGGCGGCGAGGCCTGGACCTCGCTGATCGGCCGCCAGCTCGACGTCTACGCCGACCCCGGTTTCGGCCCGCAGGCCAAGGGCGGCAAGGTGCGCCTGCTCGCCAGCTTCACCGACAAGCGCCTGCAGCGCTTCCCTGAGGTGCCGACCGCGAAAGAGCTGGGCCACGACTTCGTCATCGAGTCGCCGGTGGGCCTGGTGGCGCCGAAGAACCTGGACCCGAAGATCGCCGCGCGGCTCGGCGCCGCCTTCCGCAAAGCGGCCACCGACCCGGGCTACTTGGCGCAGCTGGAGTTGTTCGACATGCAGCCGGCGGTGACCACCGGCGAGGCCTACGCCGCCTACGCCCGCGCGCAGTTCGAGAGGGAGCAGAAGATGCTGGCCGAGATCGGTTTCAAGCCGGAGTGAGCACCATGGACCTGAACACTGCCCAATTCCGCGGCCGCCACGTCTTCGTCGCCGGCGGCTCCAGCGGCATCAACTTCGGCATCGCCCAGGCCTTCGCCCGCGCGGGCGCCCGGCTCAGCCTGATCAGCCGTTCGGCCGACAAGCTGGCCAGCGCGGTGGCGCAACTCGAGACGCTGGGTGCCGAGGCCATCGGCCTGCCGGCCGATGTGCGCCAGCCCGAGGCGCTGACAGCGGCCTATACCCAGGCGGTGGCCCGCTTCGGGGCTATCGACGTGCTGGTGTCGGGCGCCGCCGGCAACTTCCTCGCCCAGGCGCTGGACATGTCGCCGAATGCCTTCAAGACCGTCGTCGACATCGACCTGCTCGGCAGCTTCAACGTCGTGCGCCTGGCCCATGCGCACCTGCGCCAGCCAGGCGCCTGCGTGATCCAGATCTCGGCCAGCCAGGCTTTCACGCCGACGCCCTACCAGGCCCATGTCTGCGCCGCGAAGGCCGGCGTCGACATGCTGACGCGCGTGCTCGCGCTCGAATGGGGCGCGCAAGGCATCCGCATCAACTCCATCGTGCCGGGCCCGATCGCCGACACCGAAGGCCTGCGCCGCCTGGCGCCGGGCGACGCGGCGCTGCAGGCGATGGCCGAGCGCGTGCCGCTGAAGCGGCTCGGGCGCATCGAGGACATTGCGCGCATGGCCATGCTGCTGGCCAGCGACTGGGGCAGCTACATCACCGGTACCGTGATTCCTGTGGACGGCGGCCTGTCGCTCACCGGCCCGCGTGACTTCACCGCCGCGGCCGAGGCCTCGCAGCGAGGTCGTGGATGAGCACACGTCCGAAAAGCGGCCCCGATCGCCACGTGCCCTTCATCGAGCACCTGGGCCTGCTGCGCGAGCACGCCGAAGGCGGCAGCGCGCGCCTGTCGCTCGATCTGCGCCCCGAGCTGCTGAACAACCATGGCGGCGGCCACGGCGGCGTGGTGATGACGCTGCTGGACAGCGCGATGACGCATGCCGCGCTGTCGCGCGTGGCCTACGCCCGCGAAGTCGTCACCGTCGACATGCACATCGCCTTCATGCGCCCCGCCAGCGGCCGGCTGGTGGCCACTGCGCGGGCCACCGGCGGCGGCCGCTCGGTGTGCTTCTGCGAGGCGCAGATCACCGACGCCAACGGTGAACTCGCCGCGCAGGCGATGGGCACTTTCCGCTACCGCGATCCCGCGTGAACAGATCCGCCAATCGAGATGGCCGCATCGGCGATTGAAACCCCCGCGCCACGCGGCCAGACTGTCCACTCAGCCCGAACCTTGAAGCCAACAGGAAGACACAGATGACCCGTATGCAACGCCCCGTCCACGTCATCGGCGTCGGCATGATCCCGTTCACCAAGCCCGGCGCCAGCGAGCCCTACACCGTGATGGGGGCACGCGCCGCGAAGCTGGCGCTGGCCGATGCCGGCGTCGACTATGCGCATGTCGAGCAGGCCTATGTCGGCTACGTCTACGGCGACTCCACCGCCGGCCAGGCCGCGATCTACGGTGTTGGCCTCAGCGGCATCCCGGTGTTCAACCTGAACAACAACTGTTCCACCGGATCGAGCGCGCTGTTCCTCGCCCGCCAGGCGGTCGAGAGCGGCATGGTCGAGTGCGCCATCGCGCTCGGCTTCGAGCAGATGCAACCCGGCGCGCTGAAGGGCGCCTGGGACGACCGCCCGTCGCCGATGCAGCGCTTCGCCGACGCGATGATCGACAAGCAGGGCTTCCAGAGCGATGCGCCACGCGCCGCGCAGTTCTTCGGCGGCGCGGGGCGCGACTACATCGCGCAGCACGGCATCCGCCGCGACACCTTCGGCCGCATCTCGGTGAAGGCGCGCCAGCATGCGGCGCGCAACCCGCTCGCGGTGTTCCGCCAGACCTTGACGCTGGACGAAGTGATGGCCTCGCCGACGGTGTTCGACCCGCTGACGCGCTTTCAATGCTGCCCGCCCACCTGCGGCGCCGCGGCCGCGATCCTGTGCTCCGCCGACTTTGCAAAGAAGCACGGCCTCGACCAGCGTGTGGTGATCGCCGCGCAGGCGATGACCACCGACACGCCCAGCACCTTCGACAGCCGCGACATGCGCCGCCTGGTCGGCTACGACATGACGGCGGCCGCCGCGAAGCAGGTCTACGAAGCCGCCGGCATCGGCCCCGAGGCGCTGGACGTCGTCGAGCTGCACGACTGCTTCACCGCCAACGAGCTGATCACCTACGAGGCGCTGGGCCTGACGCCCGAAGGCACCGCCGAGCGCTTCATCATCGATGGTGATAACACCTGTGGTGGGCGGGTGGTGACCAACCCCTCGGGCGGCCTGCTGTCCAAGGGCCACCCGCTGGGTGCCACCGGCCTGGCCCAATGCGCCGAGCTGGTGTGGCAGCTGCGCGGCCAGGCCGAACAACGCCAGGTGGAAGGGGCGCGGCTGGCGCTGCAGCACAACCTGGGCCTCGGCGGCGCCTGCGTCGTGACGCTGTACCAAGCCTTGTCATGATCGACCGCCGCCACATCGGCCACCAGATGCCGCCGTTCACGGTGGTGGTCGAGCGCGGCCGGCTGCGCTTCTTCGCCAAGGCGACCGGCCAGACCGACCCGGTCTACAGCGACGACGACGCGGCCCGCGCCGCCGGCCACCCGGCGCTGCCGGTGCCGCCGACCTTCCTGTTCTGCCTGGAGATGGACGGCCCGAACCCGGCCGCGGTGCGCGAACTGCTGGGCCTGGACTACCGGCGCATCCTGCATGGCGAGCAAGGCTTCAGCTTTCACCGCCTGGCCTATGCCGGCGATGCCCTGCGCTTCGCGCAGCGCATCGAGGACATCTACGACAAGAAGGGCGGCGCACTCGAATTCATCGTGCGCCAGACCCATGTGAGCAATCAGCGCGGTGAGCCGGTGGCCGATCTGCGCTGCGTCACCGTCTACCGGAATCCGAGCGCATGAACCCGCTACCTGACTGGGACTCTCTGCAAGTCGGCGATGCGCTGCCGGCGCTGGCACTGCCGCCGATCACGCGCCTGACGCTGGCGCTGTACTGCGGCGCTTCTGGCGACCACAACCCGATCCATGTCGACAGCGACTTCGCGCGCTCGGCCGGCATGGCCGATGTGTTCGCGCACGGCATGTTGTCCGCCGCCTGGCTGGCCCGCGTGCTGACGAACTGGGTGCCGCAGTCAGCCATCCGCTCGCTGGATGTGCGCTTTGCGGCCATCACGCAGGTCGGCGAACGCATCAGCTGCAGCGGCCGCATCGTCGAAAAGCTGGACCGCATGGTGCGCGTCCATCTGTCCACCACCAACAGCGACGGCATCGTCAAGCTGAGCGGCGAGGCGCTGATCGCCTGGCCCTGAAACCCCAAGGAATGAGCATGACCCTAGTTCCCAAAATCGATGGCAAGGTGGCCCTGGTGTCCGGTTCCGGCCGCGGCATCGGCCGTGAGATTGCCCTGAAGCTCGCCAGCGAAGGCGCCCGCGTGGTGGTGAACGACCTCGACGCCGCGCCGGCCGCACAGACGGTGGCCGACATCGCCGCCGCCGGCGGCACCGCAGTGGCCTGCCCCGGCAGCGTGACCGAGGCCGGCTTCGCCGAACGCTTCGTCGCGACCGCGGTGGACACCTGGGGCGGTCTCGACATCATCGTCAACAACGCCGGCTACACCTGGGACAACGTGGTACAGAAGATGAGCGACGAGCAATGGGAGGCGATGCTCGCGGTGCACCTGACGGCGCCGTTCCGCATCCTGCGCGCGGCCTCCCACTTCATCCGCGAGACCGCCCGGCGCGAGGCCGACGAGGGCCGCGAGGTCTTCCGCAAGGTGGTCAACGTGTCGTCGACTTCGGGTGTCTACGGCAACGCCGGACAAGCGAATTACGCGGCCGCCAAGGCCGGCATCAACGGCCTGACCAAGGCCATGGCCAAGGAGTGGGGCCGCTACAAGGTCACCGTCAACAGCGTCGCCTTCGGGCTGATCAAGACCCGGCTCACCGAAGCCGATGCCGACGCCGGCGCCAGCATTGACATCGAAGGCCGCACGATCAAGGTCGGCGTGAACCCGCAGATCCTGAAGAACGCCGAAGCGATGATCCCGCTCGGCCGCGGCGGCCACCCCCACGAGGCGGCGGGCGCGGTGTACCTGTTCTGCATCCCTGAATCCAACTATGTCAGCGGCCAGGTGCTGGTCTGCGGGGGTGGGCGGCCATGAGCGTAGGGATGGGCACGAGGGCCTGGGAGACCGAGGAACTGTCGATGCTGCGCGAAAGCGCGCGCCGCTTCTTCGCCCGCGAATGCGTGCCGCACGAGATGCGCTGGCGCGCGCAGCACCATGCCGACCGCGAGATCTGGCACAAGGCCGGTGCCGCCGGCCTGCTGTGCGCCAGCATCCCCGAGGAATACGGCGGCGGCGGCGGCAGCTTCCTGCACGAGGCGGTGATCTGCGAAGAGCAGATGAGCGCGATGGCGCAAAGCTTCAGCAACAACGTGCACAGCGGCATCGTCGCGCACTACCTGCTGGCCTACGGCAGCGAGGAACAGCGCCAGCGCTGGCTGCCGCGCATGGCCAGCGGTGAACTGGTCGCCGCGATCGCGATGAGCGAGCCCGGTGCCGGCACCGACCTGCAGCGCATCCGCACCCGGGCAGTCCGCGACGGCGACCACTGGCGCCTGAGCGGCAGCAAGATCTTCATCACCAACGGGCTGCACGCCGGGCTGGTCTGCGTCGCGGCGAAGACCGATGTCGGGGGCGGCGCGTCCGCGGGGGCCAAAGGCATCTCCCTGCTGATGGTCGAGACCGAGGGCACGGCGGGCTTTCGCCGCGGTGCGCTGCTCGACAAGATCGGCCAGAAGACGCTGGACACGACCGAGCTGTTCTTCGACGACGTGCGCGTGCCGGCCGACAATGTGCTGGGCGGCGTGGAAGGCCGCGGCTTCGCGCAGCTGATGCAGCAGCTGCCGCGCGAGCGGCTGCTGATCGCCGTGGGCGCCGCCGCGACGATGCGCCGCGCCATTGCCGACACGCTGAACCACGTGCGCGAACGCCAGGTCTTCGGCCAGCCGCTGATGCAGCTGCAGAACACCCGCTTCACCTTGGCCGAGTGCGAGACGCAGGCCGAACTGGCGCGCGCCTTCGTCGACGACTGCATCGCCCGCCTGATGCAGGGCACGCTGGACGTGCCCACCGCCGCGATGGCCAAGTGGTGGACCACCGACGCCTGCTGCCGCGTCGTCGACGAATGCCTGCAACTGTTCGGCGGCTACGGCTACATGAACGAATACCCGATCGCGCGGCTGTACGCCGACGTGCGCGTCGGCCGCATCTACGGCGGCGCCAACGAGGTGATGAAGGAGATCATCGCCCGCGCGATGGACAAGCGATGAGCGTGCGCTTCGAACTGCAGGGCAGCACGGCCCTGGTCACCCTCGACAGCCCGGCCAGCCGCAATGCCTTCACGCCCGAG
>NZ_DATILJ010000081.1:0-5301 GCF_035476535.1 Aquabacterium sp. | reverse complement strand
CCCACCAGCACGCCGGGCAGGCGCGCCAGGCGGCTGTTGGCATCGGCGGCGTTGGCCAGCATCGGCGTCGCGGTGACGCCGGGGCACAACGCGGTGACGGTGACGCCACTGTCGCGCAGTTCCTCCGACAAGGATTCGCTCAGCGACAGCACGTAGGCCTTGGTCGCCGCGTAGGTGGCCAGGCTGGGCACCGGCTGGAACGCGGCGATCGACGCGACGTTGAGCACGCGGCCGCGGCCGCGTTTCTTCATGCCGGGCACAAATTCGGTGAGCATGGCCGTCAGGCCCAGCACGTTCAGGTCGATCATCGACCGATGATCGGCCGCGGCCATCTCGGCGAAGCCGCCCTGCACCAGCACGCCGGCGTTGTTGACCAGGATGTCGACGGTGATGCGCCGGCGCTTCAACTGTTGCGCCAGCGTGGCCGGCGCGTTGGGCAAGGACAGGTCGGCGCCCAGCACCGTGACCTTGATGCCATGCGCGCTGCGCAACTCCCGGGCCAGGTCTTCCAGCTTGTCGGTGCGGCGGGCCACCAGCACCAGCGCATGGCCAGCCGCGGCAAAACAGCCGGCCAGCGCCTCGCCGATGCCGGAAGAAGCACCGGTGATCAGCGCTGTGTCCGGGTTGATCGCGGCTTCATTCATCGGGGGTCTCCTCGGCTGTTGTGGGTTCGGTGCCGGGCGGCAACAGGCGGATGCGCGCGCCGGTCAGGCTGACCACCTGGCCGGCGCGCAGCTTGGCCGTCTTGCGCAGTTCATCCCGGCCATCCACCTGCACCTTGCCCTCGGCCACCAGGGCCTTGGCCTGGCCCCCGCTGCCGGCCAGCCCGGTGGCCTTGAGCAAGTGGTCCAGCGTGATGAACTCGCCGCGCAAGAGGAACTCAATGGTCTGCATGGGATGATGGTCTGAGCGGGGGCGGGCCTATTGTGGTGCGCACGCAGGCCGGTGCGCCGTGTGGCAACTGGTATTACCGATGGTTTCCACCCCGAACGCGACACCAAACCCCTCAAACCAAGGGGAGATGACTGGCGGCAGGGTCTTTCTGGGCCGGCGTACGGCACAACGCCATTGACGCACCGGTCTTGCGTGGTACTATATTGGTATTGTTCGAGCTATCACCATGCGCTCCCAGCACCAACCCACCGAAGACCTGCGCCACTTCATCGGCATCGATGGTGGCGGCAGCGGCACCCGTGCCCGCATCGTTGCCCCCGACGGATCGGTGCTGGGCTCCGGCGACGCCGGACCCTCGGCCCTGGGCCAGGGCGTCGAACAGGCCTGGGACCATGTGCGGCTGGCCATCGCACGCTGCTTCGCCCAGGCCGGCCTGGCCCTGCCGGAGCCGGCGTCATGCGCCGTCGGGCTGGGCCTGGCCGGCGCCCATTCACCCGTGCGCTGCGATGCCTTCATGGCGCTGGCGCCGGCCTACGGCCTGCTGGCGCTGGACACCGATGCCGGCACCGCGCTGCGCGGCGCGCACGGCGGCGTGCCCGGCGCCATCGTCGCGGCCGGCACCGGCAGCGTCGGCGAGGCGCTGCGCCGCAACGGCCAGCGCATCACGGTCGGCGGCTGGGGCTTCGGCATCGGCGATGAAGGTTCGGGCGCCTGGCTGGGCCTGGCCGCCATGCGCCAGGCCCACCGTGCACTGGATGGCCGCGCGGCCCCGGGGGCGCTGGCCCGTGCCGTGTGGCGCACCGCCGGCGGACAGCGTGATGCCTTGCTCGACTGGTGCGCCCGCGCCGGCCAGCATGGTTTCGCCCGCCTGGCGCCGCTGGTCTTCGACACGGCCGATGCCGACATCACCGCGCGCCACCTGCTCGACGAAGCCGCCGCGGCGCTGGTCGAGATGGCCACCGCGCTCGACCCCGAGGCCGAACTGCCGCTGGTGCTGACCGGCAGCGTTGCCTTGCGCCTCAAACCCTGGCTGCCCGCCTCGCTGCTGGCCCGTTGCGTGACGCCGCAGGGCGACGCCATCGACGGCGCGCTGCTGCTGGTGCGCCAACCCACTGTCTGCCGCTGATGCCCATCTCCCGCCTGGAAGGCCACATCCTCACCCCGCGCGGCTTCGTGCGCGGCACCCTGTCCGTCGACGACGGCCGCATCAGCGCGCTGCAGGGCGAGCCGCGTAACGAATACGCAGTGCGCCACGAAGGCCTGCCCATCGTGCTGCCCGGCTTCATCGACCTGCATGTGCACGGCGGCGGCGGCAGCGACACGATGGAGGGCGGCGACGCGGTCGAACGCATCGCCCGCCTGCATGCCCGGCACGGCACCACCTCGCTGCTGGCCACGACGATGACGGCACCGCACGACGACCTGGTGACCGCGCTCACGGCCATGGGCTCGATCTGCGAGAAGCGCAGGCCCGGCACCGCGCGCGTGCTGGGTGTGCACCTCGAAGGCCCGTACATCAACGCGGGCAAGCTAGGCGCACAGCCGGATTTCGTGCGCCCGGGCTCGGTGGAAGAACTGCACCAGCTACATGCCCTGGCCCCCATCCGCCTGATCACGCTGGCGCCCGAGATCCCCGGCAACCTGGACTTCATCGCGCCGCTGCTGGCCGCCGGCTTCCGCGTGCAACTGGGCCACAGTGCCGGCTCTTACGAAGACGGCGTCGCGGCGCTGGAGCGCGGCGCCTCGGGCTTCACGCACCTGTTCAACGCGATGACCGGCCTGCACCACCGCGCGCCGGGCATGGTGGGCGCGGCACTGGCCCATGCGCGTTATGCCGAGATCATTCCGGACCTGCTGCATGTGCACCCGGGTGCCATCCGCGCGGCGCTGCGCGCGATCCCGTGCCTGTACTGCGTCACCGATTCCACTGCCGCCGCCGGCATGCCCGACGGCAATTACAAGCTCGGCAGCCTGACGGTGACCAAGTGCCTGGGCGGCGTGCGCCTCGAAGACGGCACGCTGGCCGGCAGCACGCTGACCATGGACCAGGCGCTGCGCAACCTGGTCGGCCTGGGGCTGGAGATCGAAGAGGCCTCGCGCCGCACCGCCACCCATGCCGCCGATTTCCTGGGCCTGCACGACCGCGGCCGGCTCGAGCGTGGTGCCTGGGCCGACATGGTGGTGCTGGATGCCAACCTGCAACTGCAACGTGTGATCGTCGAAGGAGAAGAGATTGAACTCGCGCATGCTGAATGAGGCGCGGCAAGCGCCGGCGGCCATCGCCCGCGCGCTGACCGCCGACCGCGAGACGCTGGCGGCGCTGGGCCAGGCGCTGCGCGCCGACCCGCCGAACGCGGTGCTCACCGTGGCGCGCGGCAGCTCGGACCATGCCGCTCACTTCATGGCCTATCTGGTGATGGCGCGGCTGGGCCGGCTGGTCACCTCGCTGCCGATGTCGCTGGTCACGCTGTATTCGTCGCGGCTGCAGTGCGAAGGCCTGTTGTCGCTGGCGTTTTCGCAATCGGGCCAGAGCCCGGACCTGGTGGCGCCGCAGCGCTTCTTCCGCGCCGGCGGGGCGCGCACGGTGGCGGTCGTCAACGACGCCGCATCGCCGCTGGCCGAGGCCGCGCAGTGGGTGCTGCCGCTGCATGCCGGCGCCGAGACCAGCGTGGCCGCGACCAAGAGCTACATCGCGCAGCTGGTGGCCGGCGCGCGCTTCGTCGCGCAGTGGCAGGGCGACGCGGCCTTGCACGGCGCACTGGAAGCCCTGCCCGAGGCGCTGGAGCGCGCGGCCTGGCTGGATTGGTCGCCGATGAGCGAAGCCCTGGCCGGCGCCGACCGGCTGTTCGTCATCGGCCGCGGCCTGAGCCTGGCGGTGGCGATGGAAGCCGCGCTGAAGTTCAAGGAGGTCTGCGGCATCCAGGCCGAGGCCTTCTCCGGCGCCGAGGTCAAGCATGGGCCCATGGCCTTGATCGACGAAGGCTACCCGCTGCTGGTGTTTGCGCCGCGCGGCCCGGCGCAGGCCGGCCTGCTGGCGCTGGCCGACGAGATGCGCCAGCGCGGCGCGCGCGTGCTGGTGGCCGCGCCGGCCGGCACGCCCGGCGCCGAATTGCCGCTGGCGGTGACGGCCAATGAAGACCTGGATGCGATTGCCGCGATCCAGAGTTTTTATCCGGCGGTCGAAGCACTGGCCCGTGCCCGCGGGCTGGACCCGGATGCGCCGCGGCATCTCAGCAAAGTCACCAGAACCCACTGATGAACCAAGACCCGATGGCGCACCGCACTCTCACCCAAGCGCACGCCGCGGAACCGGCTCCGCCGGGCCGCCGGCGTGGCCCCCTTGAGGGGGAGGCGGCCGCAGGTCGCTCCGGGGGTGGGACATTTCACCCCGGCCATCTGGTGATGGTCGATATTCCCGGCAAGACGCTGTCGGCCGACACCGCAGCCTTCCTGCGCCGGCACCACATCCGCGCGGTCTGCCTGTTTCGCAAGAACCTGGGCACCGAGGCCGAAGTGAAGCAGTTGCTGACCGAGCTGCGCGAAGTGCTGGGGCCCTCGGCACTGATCGGCATCGACCAGGAAGGCGGCTCCGTCGTGCGCGCCACCTTCCTGCCGCAGGCGCCGGCAGCGATGGCGCTGGGCGCGGTGGGTGACGAAGCGCTCGCCGAACAAGTCGGCGCAGCCGTGGCGCGCGGCTTGCGTTCGCTGGGCATCAACTGGAACTTCGCGCCGGTGCTGGACATCAACAACAACCCGGCGAACCCGGTGATCGCCGAACGCAGCTTTGCCGCCGACGCGCACACCGTCACCCGCCTGGCCAGGGCCTGGATGCGCGGCTCGCTGCGCGAAGGCGTGGCCTGCTGCGTCAAGCACTTTCCCGGGCATGGCGACACGCATGTTGATTCACACCACGCGCTGCCGACGGTCGACAAGTCGCTGGCCGAACTCGAGGCGCTGGAGCTGATCCCGTTTCGCGCGCTGGCCCAAGGCCCGGACGCCGCGCCGGCGATGATGACCGCGCACATCGTCTACCCGCAGATCGACGCGGCCCATCCGGCCACGCTGTCGCATCCGGTGCTCACCGGCCTGCTGCGCGAGAGCCTGGGCTACGACGGCGTGGTGATCACCGACGCGCTGTTCATGAAGGCGGTGCACGAACGCTACGGCCATGCCCGCGCCGCCGTGCTGGCGCTGCAGGCCGGCGCCGACATGCCGTTGGCCCAGGGCAGCGAAGAAGAGCAATCGGCGGCCGTGCAGGCCATCGAAGCCGCGCTGCGCGAAGGCGATCTGCTGCCCGAGCAGGTGCTGCGTTCGCTGGCGCGCCTGCAAGCGCTGGCCCAGCGCTACCCGGCCGCTCCGCAGGTCTACGGCGAAGCCCAGCGCAGCGCCGACGACGCGCTGATGCAC
>NZ_DATILJ010000080.1:0-30564 GCF_035476535.1 Aquabacterium sp. | reverse complement strand
ACTGCTGATGAAGCTGCCGTTCCAGGCGTTCCCGTGGCAGACCGGCGTGCTGGTCGCCGCGGCCTATCTGCTGGTGTGGCGATTCAAGCAGCCGCCGTACATCTCGCTGCCGCTGGGCGCCGCGCTGGCCTGGCTGTTGCTGTAACGAAGAGCCTGTCCTCACCTCCCCTGCAATGGCGACATAGCGGCCTCATCGAGGGGCCCCGTGCCGAGCTAGAAGCTCAGCACCAGCTTGGCCAGCACCGCCCGGTCGAGTTCACTGCGTGTGGCCACGGCCGTGAATTCGCCATGGCCGCCGCCATCGAGGTTGCGCACGGCCAGCGAGAACTCGGCCGCCGGCGACAGGCGCCAGCCCCAGCGCAGGTCCAGCGCCGTGTAGCTCGGGACCAGCGGGAAGGGCAGCTTGGACACATAGCGCACGCTCACATCAAGCTCGCTCGCGGGGCCCAGATCCCAGGCGGCACTCAGGTGGCTGCGCCGCGCCGGGCTGGTGCTTTCCGTGTTGCGCGGCGCATTGACGTCGAAACTGCCCGGTGCGACCTGCAGGTCCTGCCACAGGCGGTTGAGGCTGGCCTGCAGACGCCAGGTCGGCGCCACTTGCCACGTGCCCCACAACTCGATGCCGCGCAGCACGCCCGCCATGTTGTTGCCGAAGGTCGCGGCGCGCCGATTGGCTGTTAGCTCCTGCGTGCGCAGGTCGTCATACGCGGCGCGAAACAGCGTGGCCGACAGGTTCAGGCGTTTGCTCGGCTGCCCGCGGTAGCCGAGCTCGAGCACCTTGGCCACCTCGGACTGCACGTCGGGGCCGCCCGCCAGGCGGTAGGGCGGCTGGCCCGGCACGAAGTTGTCGCGGTCGACGCGCGAAGGGGCGCGAACGGTCCGGGACCACGCAGCCCACAGCAGGTCGTCCGGCGCCGGTTTCCAGGCCAGGCGCGCGCTGGGCAGCCATTCGCGGCCGGTGTAGTCGTTGTGCTCGAGGCGTGCGCCCAGCGTCAAACGCAGGTTGGCAGGCAGGCTGATCTCGTCTTGCGCGAAGAGGGCAGACCAGGTCTGCGTCAACTGCGCGGGCAGGAAGGCCAGGTAGGGGGTGTTGGTCACGTCGTGCCTGCCGCGCCGGACCTCGGCGCCCCACGCGAACGCGTGGCGCTCGCCGAACTGCAGGCCGTGCTGAAGCTGCAGATCGGCCATGTTCAGCACGTCGCCGAAGGTGGGCGTCGTGGTGCGCCGCGTGTGATCCAGGTAGCCCTGCACCATCCAGCGCTGGCCGTCGCCGAGCTGACGGTCCCAGCGCGCCACGAGATTCGCCCCCGAGGTCGGGATCGGTCCCAGCGGGATGGTCACGCCGGAGATCACGATGCTGCCGGGCAGCGGCTGCTCCCGCCAGCCCTCGTAGGCATTGGCCACCAGCGCCAGCTTGTCGCGGCCGGACTGCCAATCCAGTCGGCCACCGAGCTGGCGGTTGCGCTGCTTGTCCTTGATGTCGACGCCGGCCTCGGTGCGTGTCGCGTGGCGCTGGAACGCCTTGGCGTAGAGCCGGTAGCTCGCCTGCTCGCCCAGTGCGCCGCCATGCCGCAGCGAGACCTCGGCGTCCCGGTTGCCGGCGCTCACCGCCACCAGTTCGCCCTGGGTGCGCCCGGCTTCGGCGGTGATGATGTTGATGATGCCGTTGACCGCGTTGACGCCCCACAGCGTGCCGCCCGGTCCGCTGATGACTTCGATGCGATCGATGTCTTCCAGCATCACGTCCTGCACGTCCCAGAGCACGCCGGAGGACAAGGGCGAATAGACCGAGCGGCCGTCCACCAGCACCAGCATCATCTTGTTCACGGAAATGCCGGCGAAGCCGCGGGCCGTGACGGAATACGTGCTGGCGCTCTGGCGCGCCACTTGCAGGTTGGGGGCCAGGCGCAGGGCCTCCGGCAGGTTCGTGGCGCCGGAGCGGCGGATCTGCGAAGCGGTGATGACATAAACCGAGGCCGGAGCGTCAGCCAGCCGCTCGCCGCGCTTGGACACCGAGGTGATCTCGATGTTGCCGAGCTCTTCGAGGCTCAACTCGGTCAGGCGCCAGAGCACGGTCGACGATGCCGGCTCGATGGCCTGAACACTGCCGGCGGCAGCGAGCCCGCCGACCAACACCACACGCTCCGCCCAAAGCCTGCCGCGCGGCAAACGCCACGGCCACTGATGGATCAGCGCTTTCATGACTCTCCCCTGGGCCCGGCCGCCGTGGCATGCCGGCCGCGCCGGGCCCCTGCGGGGGAGTCTAGTCCTGGCGTTTCGCCGGCGCATGCGCGCCGCGCGGAAAATATTCGGCGCCGTCAGCCGGCGCCAACACCCGGAACATCGTGCTCGGCCACCACCGGGTTGCGCAGCACGCCGATGCCCGGGATGTCGACTTCCACCGTGTCGCCCACCTGGATCGGCCCGACGCCCGCGGGCGTGCCCGTCATGATCAGGTCGCCCGGCAGCAGGGTCATGTACTTGCTGAGATAGGCGACGAGATAAGCGACCGGGAACACCAGGTCGCGGCTGTTGCCGTCCTGGCGCACGACGCCGTTGACGCGGGTGATGACTCGCTGGTTCGCAGGGTCCAGGCCTGTTGCGATGAACGGGCCGATGGGCGCAAAGGTGTCGTAGCCCTTGCCCGCCAACAGGCAGCCGAAGGCGCTTTCCTGGCGTTGCAGCACGCGGTCGCTGACGTCGTTGCCGCAGGTGTAGCCGAACACGTAGTCCAGCGCATGCTCTTCGCGCACATGGCGCGCGCGCCGGCCGATCACGGCGGTCAATTCGCCTTCGTAGTGAATGACCTCGCCATGCCGCGGGTAGACGATGGCGTCATCGGGGCCGATGGCCGAGGTGCTGGGTTTCATGAACAGCACCGGCGCCTCGGGCACGTTTTTGCCGACCTCTTGCGAGTGGGCCTTGTAGTTGTAGCCCAGCCCGAAGATACGTGGCTGGGCGATCGGCGCCAGCAGCTTGACCGCGTTGAGCGGGTCCCGGTGGCCGCTTTCGGCCAGGCTGTCAAACGGCACGCCGGCCAGGCGCTTGAGCACGCTGCCGTCCAGGATGCCGAAGTGCGTGCCGTCCTCCAGCGCATAGCGTGCGATCAGCAGTCCCATGGTGTGTGTCCGTTCAGAGTCAAGAGAATGCTAACGTTAGCCTTCTCGATTGCGGCTGTCAATCCGGGAAGGGGCTGAGACCCGGATGAGCAAACAAGGCTTGACGAGTGCTTCCTGGGTGCGCAGAATGCGCTAACGATAGCACTAGGAGACAAGCAGCATGAAACATCACGCCGCACTGCGGCACCCGGCACTGCCGCATCGGGTGTCACCGTGAGCTTCACCCTGCTGGCCCAATCCGCGCTGGGCGGCATGCTGCTCGGCGGCGTGTATGGCTTGCTGGCGATGGGGGTGAGCCTGAGTTGGGGCCTGCTGAGGCTCGTCAACCTCAGCCATTTCGCGCTGGCCTTCCTGGGCGCCTATCTCACCTACCAGTTCGGCACGCAGTTCGCTGTGCCGCCCTGGGCTTCGCTGCTGCTGATCGCGCCGGTGTTCTTTGCCGGTGGCGTGGCCTTGCATGCGGTGTTCATGCGTTTCAAGGTCACCGAGTTCGCGTCGATGCTCGTGACCTTTGGTGTCACGGTGCTGATCGAGTCGCTGATCCAGTGGGTCTGGTCGGCCGATTTCCGCAAGTTCGAAACGCCCTACGCGCAGGCATCGTTGCGGGTTGGGCCGATCTTCGTGCCGGTGCTCGAGCTGACGGCCTTCGCCTGCGCGGCGCTGCTGGCAACCACCGCGTGGCTCTGCCTGCACCGAACCCTGCTGGGTCGCGCGTTGCGGGCGGCGGCACAGGATGGCCCCATGGCCGCTGCATTCGGCATCAACGCCGGGCGCTTGTCGTACGGGCTTGCCGGCCTGTGCTCCGCGTCTGCGGGCGTGGCCGGCGTCTTCATCGCGCTGACCTCCACGCTTGCGCCGTCGCAGATCGAAGCCTGGATCGGCGTGGTCTTCGCGGTCGTGATCATCGGTGGCCTGGCCAATCCGCTCGGGGCCCTCGCGGCGGGTGTGCTGATCGGCGTGTCGGAGGCGGTGACGATGGCGACGGTCAATCCTGCCTGGGCGCCGCTGGTGGCCTTCTCCATCCTGATCGCATTGCTGATATGGAAGCCGAAATGGCTCTGAACACCAAACTCCTGCAGGCGGCCACGGTGCTCGGCGCGCTGGCGCTGTTCGCCTTGCCCTACACGGGCGCCGCCGACTTCTACCTGTCCTACCTGTACATCGTCTTCTTCTGGGTCGCGCTGGCAACGAGCTGGGGCATCCTGAGCGGCTACGCGGGCTACTGGAGTTTCGGCCACGCGGCCTTCTTCGGCGCCGGGGTCTACACCTCGGCCAGCCTGGCCGCGAAGGCAGGCTGGCCCTTTCTGCTGACGATTCCATTGGCAGCGGGCGTGGCCGCTCTGTTTGCCGTTGGCATCGGCCTGGTGGTCTTTCGCATCAAGTCGCTGCGCGGGGAGTTTTTCGCGCTGCTGACCTTGTCGGTCACCTACGTGATCGCGGCCATCGTCTCGAACACGGCGATCGACGGCGGCGCCGGCGTCAACCTGAGCAATGTGCCACTGCCCCGATTCGGCACCTCGGTGCCGGGTGCCATCTACCTGCTGGGCCTGGTGCTGGCTGTCACCGCGCTGGCCGTGTCGCGCTGGATCCATCGGTCCAAGCTGGGTCTGGGCCTGCTGGCCATTCACGACGACGAGGATGTCGCCGAGGTCAAGGGCGTGCCCACCTTGCGCTTCAAGCTGGTGGCCTTCGGCATCTCGGCGGCGATTGCCGGCGCGGCAGGGGCCGTGCAGGCCGCCTACGTGGGTTATGTGACGGTGGCGGACACGTTCTCGATCACGGTGCCCTTGTACGTCGTGCTGATGAGCATCCTGGGCGGTGCCCGCCATTGGGCCGGGCCGGCCATCGGCGCGACGCTGATCACCGTCGCGCTCAGCCTCTTCGTCGGCAGCAGCCATGCCGAGCTCGGCAAGGCGGGCGTGGCACTGGCGCTGATCGTCGTGATCCTGGTGCTGCCGCAGGGCATCGCGCCGCGCTTGCTGGCGCTGTTCAAGGCGCCGGCCAGCGTGCCACCAGCGCGCAAGGCCGGCGGGCCGACCCTGGCCGTTGCGAAACCGTCGGACGCGAAGCCCGCGGCCAGCGCCCACGCCTTGCTGGAGTGCCGTGACGTGCAGAAGCGCTTTGGTGGACTTCAGGCGCTGGGCGGTGTGAGTCTCAGCGTGATGCAGGGCGAGATCCTCGCACTCGTCGGGCCCAATGGATCGGGCAAGTCGACCTTGATCAACATGATCAGCGGCCACTTTCCGCTGTCCTCCGGCAGCATCGCGCTGGAGGGTGAATTGATCTCGTCGCTCGACCCGCACGAGGTGGCGCGCCGGGGCGTCGCGCGGACCTATCAGATTCCCCGCTTGTTCGACCACCTGACGGTGCTCGACAACGTGCGCCTGTGCGGGGCGTTTGGCCGCAGCGGTGAAGGGCCGCAGGACGACCTGGAAGCGCATGCTCGCCATTGGCTGGCATTTGCGGGGCTGGCGGGCAAGGCCGATCAGCTGCCGGCCACGCTGAACCTGCACGAGCGCAAGTTCGTGGAGTTCGCGCGGGCCCTGGCGGCGCGCCCCAAGCTGCTGTTGCTCGACGAAGTGCTGTGCGGGCTGACACCCTCGGAAGTGGACCAGGCGATCGACCTCATCCGCAAGATCCGCGCGGGCGGCACCACCATCGTCTTCGTCGAGCATGTGATGCGCGCGGTGGTGGCCTTGGCCGACCGCGTGGCCGTGCTCGATCAAGGCAAGCTGCTGGCCCTGGGCGATCCGCAGGAGACCATGCGCAACCCCGAGGTCATCGGCGTCTACCTGGGAGTGGCCCATGCTGCTTGAAGTGCGCAACGTCCACATCGCTTATGGCGATGCGCCGGCAGTCTGGGATGCTTCGCTGGACATCGATGCCGGGCAGATCGTCTCGGTCGTCGGGCCCAACGGTGCCGGCAAGAGCACGCTGATCAATTCGATCGCCGGCATTCTGCGGCCGCGCCGCGGCAGCATCCGGATCGATGGGGTCGATGTCGCGATGCTGCCCGGCCATCGTGTCTGCGATCACGGCGTGGCCATCGTGCCGGAAGGGCGCCGGCTGTTCACCCAGATGTCGGTACTGGACAACCTCGAACTGGGCGCCTACCGCGCCGAGGCCCGTGGCAGGTACCTGCAGACCCTGGAAGAGGTGTTCACGCTGCTGCCGGTGCTGCGGGAACGCAAGGCACAGATCGCCGGCACGATGTCGGGTGGCCAGCAGCAGATGGTGGCCATCGGCCGGGCCTTGATGGCGCGGCCGCGGCTGCTGCTGATGGACGAGCCCTCGCTCGGCCTGTCGCCGCTGATCGTCGCGGACATGTTCCGCATCATCCGCCGCATCAACGAGCGCGGCGTCGCGGTCATGCTGGTCGAGCAGAACATCCATCAGGCACTCGAAGTGGCGCACCACGCCTACGTCATCGAGCAGGGGCGAATCATCACGTCCGGCAATCCGGAAAGCCTGTTGAGCAATCCGCAGATCAGGGAGGCCTATCTTGGCGTCTGACCCCAGCACCATCAGCAGCGTCCATGTTGCCAGCGTCCCTGTTGCGATCAACCGGCTCGTGACCGGTCGAGCCGACGACGGGTCCAGCCTCGTGCTCATGCAGTCGGCCCCGCCGCGCACGCACGCCTTTGGGCACATTCCCGGCATGGTGTCGCGGCTGGTCTGGGCCACCGGGACGCAGCCCGCACTGCCCTTCGATGGCGTCGACCCCACGCCCGACATCATGGGCTTCGTGCCCGAGCCGGGCGAGACACGCTTCCTTGTGGTGACGTTTCCACCCGACGCCGTGTTCGCCGCGCCCGGGTTCGACCCTGCCGCTGCGGCACAAGAGAACCTGGCGACCAGCCCGGGCCTGGCCGAGCGCTTCGAGCCCGACGGCATGCACACGACACCGACCGTGGACTACGCCATCGTGCTGGACGGCGAGATCTGGCTGGAGCTGGATGAAGGCCGGTCCGCGCTACTGCGCCAGCACGATGTGGTGGTGCAGAACGGCACGCGGCATGCCTGGCGCAACAAGAGTGATCGCGCCGCCACGATGGCCTTCGTGCTCATCGGCGCCCGGTCCGTATGACACAAGCCGACGACAAGCCAAACCGTATCGACACGAGCATGGACATTCAATGAGTGACACCCGAATCAAACAAATCCGCGGCCGCCGCGTCTGGGATTCCCGCGGCCGCCCGACCGTGGAGGCGGAAGTGGAGCTGCGCAATGGCCTGAAGGCACGCGCCATCGCCCCGGCCGGGGCCTCGACAGGCACCGGCGAAGCGCTGGACCTGCGCGACGGCGGCCCCCGCTTTGGCGGCATGGATGTCAGCCAGGCCTGCGCAGCCGTCAATGGCCTGATCTCGGACCATCTGGCAGGACAGGACATCGGCGACCAGGCGCAACTGGACCAACGCCTCGTCGCGCTGGATGGCACTGGCAACCGCAGCCGCCTGGGCAGCAATGCGATGGTGGCCACCTCGATGGCGCTGCTGCAGGCCGCCGCCGCTGCGGCCGAGCAACCGCTGTGGCGCCACCTGGCCGGAGCCCGGCAGGTGCGCCTGCCGCTGCCGGAGATCCAGATCTTCGGCGGCGGCGCGCATGCGGCGCGGCGTGTCGATGTGCAGGACTTCATGATCATGTGTCCCGCCGCGCGGTCCTTCAGCGAAGCGCTGGAGTGGACCGCCGAGGTCTACCGGGCAGCCGGTGCATTGCTCAAGAAGTCCGGCAGCCTGCAGGGCGTGGCCGACGAGGGCGGCTACTGGCCCGTCTTCGGGTCCAACGAGCAGGCCCTCGACACCTTGATGCAGGCCATCCTCGATGCTGGCCTGCGCGCGGGTGAACAGGTCGGCATCTCGCTCGACATCGCGGCCTCGGAGTTCGGACGCAAGGGCCGCTACGAGTTGGCGCTGGAGGGCCGAACGCTCGACTCGGACGGCATGATCGACATGCTGGGCGGATGGCTCGCCAACTACCCGATCCTGTCGATCGAGGACCCGCTGGCCGAGGACGACCCGGAAGGATTCCGCTGCTTCACCGCGGCCCATGGCGCGCGATGCCAAGTCATCGGCGACGACTTCCTGGTGACGAATGCCGCGCGCGTGCTGGCGGCAGCGGAGCAGCGCAGCGCCAATGCCGTGCTGATCAAACCCAACCAGGCCGGAACCTTGACCGAGGCGCTCGCGGCGCTGCAAGCCGGCAAGAAGTCGGGCTTCGGCACCATCGTGTCCGCCCGCTCCGGCGAGACCGAGGACGTGACGATTGCGCACTTGAGCGTCGGCTGGGATGCCGGCCAACTCAAGGTCGGCTCCTTCTCGCGTTCCGAGCGCATGGCCAAGTGGAACGAAGTGCTGCGCATCGAAGAGTCCCTGGGGGCCGAGGCCCGATTCTGGGGCTGGGACGCGTTGCCGATCCAGCGCACGGCTAACTCATGAACTAAGCGGCTTAGCGACACCGCCGCACGACATCCGTTGAAAGGAATGACAAGATGCGCCAACTCAAGCTCGCGGGCCTGTCGGGAAGCCTGCGCAGGAACTCCCACAACACGGCGATTCTTCGAACGCTGCAAGAGCGCCTGGCGAACGACATCGCGCTCTCGCTGCTGCCGCTGGACGGCTTGCCGCTGTACAACGGCGATCTCGAAGGGCCGGAACTGCCGGCGGCGGTGGCCGAATTCAGGGCCGCGCTTGAGGCCGCGGACGGGCTCGTCGTCTGCTCGCCCGAGTACAACGCCGGCACCTCCGGCGTGTTGAAGAACGCGCTGGACTGGGCCTCGCGACCGGCGAATGCGTCGCCGCTGAAGGGCAAGCATGTTCTGCTCATGAGCAGTTCACCCGGCTTCATGGGCGGCGTGCGGGCGCAGGCGCAACTGCGTGAAGGCTTCGCCAGCACGCTGTCGCGGGTGCTGGTGCACCCGTCGGTGGTCGTTGCGGGCGTGCACCAGAAGATCCAGGAAGGGCGCTTCGTCGACGAATCGAACATCCAGTTCGCACTGGATGCGATCGCCGCGCTCGCTTCCGAGATTCAGCGCGACCCCGCGCGCTGACCCTCGATCATTTCCCCTCGTCGCCACTGGAGCCGCCCATGCTGCCCGCCGTCAATCTCCGTCCCCCGTTCAACATCACCCGCACCAGCCATGTGGTCCTGCATGTCGCAGACCTGAACAAGAGCCGCGATTTCTACGTCAAGATCGTCGGCCTCGTCGTCAGCGAGGAGACGGCGAGCGAGTGTTATCTGCGCGGCCTCTCCGAAGCCTGCCACCACAGCCTGGTGCTGATCCAGGCGCGCGGCGAAGCCACCTGCAAGCGCATCGGTTTCCGCGTCTTTTTCGAGGAAGACCTGGATCTGGCCTACCAGTTCTTCAAGGACCGCGGCCTGCCCGCCGAATGGGCCGATGTGCCGCACCAGGGCCGCACGCTGCACGTGTGCGACCCGATCGGCACCCGGATCGAACTCTGTGCGCAGATGAAGACCTGCGAGCGCATGTACCTGAAGCGCGAGCTGTTCACCGGCGCTCACGCGCAGCGGCTGGATCACTTCCAGATCTTCGCGCCGGACTGCTACGCGTTGTGCGACTTCTACAGCCAGCTGGGTTTTCGCAACTCCGAATACCTGGAACATGGCGACAAGCTGCTGGGCGCCTTCATGTACCGCAAAGGCACCTGCCTGGATCTGGCCATCGTCGAAAACGTGGGCCCGAAGCTGCATCACTTCGCGTACACCATCCCCGAGTCGCACCACATCTTCACGGCCTGCGACCTGGCCGGCAACTACGGCTATTCGGCCTCGGTGGAGCGCGGGCCGGGTCGGCACGGGCCCGGCGGCATGCTGTTCGTGTACCTGCGTGATCCGGACGGTCACCGCGTCGAACTCTTCGGCAGCCATTACCAGACCATCGACATCGAGATCGAGCCGGTGCGCTGGGACGCGGCATCACTCAGCACCAACGTGCGCTGGGGCTTGCCGGCGTCGGAGCGCTGGTATGTCGAAGCCACCCCCTTCGAAGCCACCGCCACGATCAAGCCGGAGAAGATGCCGAACCCCGAAACGCTGGAGACCTACATCCAGAAGCAGATCGCCGCGAAGGCCGGCTGAGACACACCCAGGACACCCAGTCCTCACAGGACTCACAGGACTCACAGGACACCCCCATGGCACGCATCAAATACCTGCGCCGCGCCGACAGCGCCAACCCGGCGATATTCGATCGCCTGGAGCGCGAGCGCAAAGTCCCCACGGCCAACATCTTCCTGGCGCTGACGCAGACGCCGGATTTGCTGGACGGCTTTCTCACCTATGCCAACGCGCTGCGCAACTCGCCCTTGAGCCCGCGCCTGCGCGAGCTGGCGATCCTGACCGTCGGACACTTGACGAAGTCGGTGTACGAGGTAGCCCACCACCAGTCGCACGGCTTGAAGGCCGGGCTCACGCAGGCGCAACTCGACGCTGTTCCGGACTTCGAGACCTCGACTTTGTACAGCGCGCAGGAGAAGGCGGTCATGGCGCTGGCCAAGGAGTCGACGCTCCATGTGTCGGTTAGCGACGCAAGCTGGCGAACGGTGGCGGCGTTTCTCAGCGAGCCGGAAATGATCGCGCTGGTGCTCGTCGTCGCTTGGTACAACTCGGGCGTGCGCATCATGGCCGGTCTCGACATCGAGCTTGAAGAAGACCATCGCTGAGCGCCTGGCGAACCCCACAACACATTGGAGACAACCATGACTGAATCGGTACTGCACAAGCATCGTCGCGGCTTCGTGCTCGGCGCGGGTGGGCTGATGCTGGCGGCGGGCTGGCCCGCCTTCGCGCAGCCGGCAGCCGGCGCGCCCCTCCGCGTCGGCGGCACGCTGCCGCTGACCGGGCCGCTCGCTTCGGTCGGCATGATCCACAAGATCGCCGGCGACGTGTTCGTCGACGCCATCAACAAGCGCGGCGGCCTGCTGGGGCGCAAGCTGGAGTGGGTGCTGCTCGACGACCAGTCGCAACCCGCGAACGCGCGCACGCTCTACGAGCGGCTGATCACCGCCGAGAAGGTGGATCTGCTGATGGGCCCCTATGGCACCAGCGCGATCATCGCGGCCATGGGCGTGGCCCAGCGCTTCAACAAGCTGTTCATCCAGAGCAGCCTGGGCGACCCCAGCCTGGCGCCCTACGAGATGCAGTTCCCGGCCCTGCCGCTGGGGCCGGATCCCCGCATGGCCGACACCGAGATCGTGCTCGCCGCCTATGCCAGCCTGCCCAGCCCGCCCAAGACGATCGCCTTCATCACCAGCAAGTTTCCCTCCGCGCTCGACCTGGCCAAGGGCGGGCAGGAGGTGGCCGGCAAGCAGGGGTTGAAGACGGTGCTGTCGCTCGAGTACGAATTCGGCACACGCGAGTTCGGCGGCATCGCGGCGCGCATCAAGGATGCGAACCCTGATCTGCTGTGGTCCGGCGCCATCGGCATGGAGGCGGTGCAATTGCTCGACGCGATGAAGCGCCTGGACTACCTGCCCAAGCGCCACTTCTACCTCTTCCCGGCGCCGGGTCCGACGGCGGCTCATCCGAATGCGAACGGCCTCACCAGCCTGACCTGGTTCGAAGACCACGAGCCCTTCAGGCACAACACCGGGGCCGCGGAGTTCATCGAGGCCTACACCCAGCGCGCCACGGCCGCCGGGCTGTCCTACACGCGTGCCGACTACCAGGCGGCGGCGGAATTCGCCGCTTGGCAGATGCTCGAGGCCGCGGCCATCGGCGCCGGGCGCATCGACGACAAGGCCATGGGCGCCTGGCTCAAGGCGAACCTGGTCAAGACCGTGTTGGGCAGCCGCAGCTTCGAAGGCAAGTTCAACAGCGGTCTCGCCGACACCAAGCTGAAGCAGGTTCAGGACGGCAAGTGGGTGACGGTCTGGCCCACCAAGTTCCGGCCTCGGTCAGGCGCGTTCATCGCCCCGTAACGGCACACCAGAGCGGCCATCCAGACATCAATGAAGGATCTTTCATGAGCAAGACAATGACCTCGGCGCGGCTGCATGCACTGGGCACGCCGATGACACTCGACACCATTCCAGTGCCCAAGCCGCGGCCCAACGACGTGCTGGTGCGCGTCAAGGCCTGCGGCATCGTGCCCAACATGGCCAACGTCATCAACAACTGGCCGACCTGGTTCCCGCATCAGCCGCTGCCCAAGTTTCCGGCGATCTTCGGCCTGGACCCGGCCGGTGTCGTCGAAGAGGTGGGCGAGGCGGTCATCAATGCCAAGCCGGGCGATCGGGTCTACGTCAGCCCGCTGCGGTCCTGCGGCTCGTGCCAGGCCTGCCGGGCCGGGCGCCGCAGCCACTGCCGCTACTTCACGCTGAATGGCTACTTCAGCACCAGCACCGACGGGCAACGCATCTTCGACCTCTATCCCTATGGCGGCTTCAGCGAGTACATGACCGCGCCCGAGTACGCGCTGGTCAATATTCCGGACAATTTGAGCTTCGAGCGCGCCGGGCGCTTCGGCTATCTCGGCACCTCGTATGGCGCGCTGAAGAACGCCGGCGCAGGCCCCGGCCAGGTGGCCTTGATCGATGGCATCACCGGCACGCTGGGTGTCGCCGCCACCGTGCTGGGCCTGGCCATGGGTTTGTCGCGCATCCTCGGCACCGGCCGGGATCTCGATCTGCTCCAGCGCGTCAAGGCACTGGCGCCCGACCGCGTGGAGGTCATGCCCCTGGGCGCGCGTTCGACGGGCGAATGGGCCAAGGCCATGACCGGCGGCGAGGGTGTCGACTTCACGATCAGTGCACTCGGCGCCCGGGCGCCGGTGGCGACGATGCTCGACTCGATGAAGGGCGTGCGCCGCGGTGGCCGGGTGGTCAACGTCGGCGGCGTGGCCGACGATCTGCCGATCGATGTCAAGTGGCTGATGGACGAGCAGATCCAGCTCATCGGCTCCAACTGGTTCACCGCCGCCCAGGGGCAGGAGATGGCCGACATGGTGCGTACCGGCACCGTCGACTTGAGCTACCTGGAGAACTGCGTCTTTCCGCTGGACCGGGTCAACGAGGCCATCTCGGGCCTGAAGGATCGCAACGGCGGCTTCTCGAACTACGTCGTGTGTCCATGAAAGTTCTGGTCGTTGTGAAGCGCGTGGTGGACCACAACGTCAAGGTGCGCGTGAAGAGCGACGGCACCGGCTTGAACATCGCCTACGTCAAGATGAGCATGAACCCCTTCGACGAGATTGCCGTCGAAGAGGCCATGCGGCTGAAGGAGCGTGGCGCGACGACAGCCGGGTGATCGGTCGCGATCAACCAGGACCCCGAGGCACCGATCTTCAGGGTCGCCGACTACGGGCTCGAGGCTGATCGTTTCGCCGCCGTGCCCGAACTGGTCGCGCTGCTGAGCTGAACTCAGCGAACGAACGCGCCGTTCCTGCCGATCATCGACAGCTCACCGAAGTTGAGCGCACCTCGCGCCTGGTTCTGGAAGCTGATCGTCATGCCACCCAGGTCATGCCCGTTCATGGCTTGCAGGGCCTGCTGAATGCCGGCGGGGCTCTTCAGTGAGGCGGGCGCTTTGCGCAAGGCCTCCACAAGGGCCTTCGCCGCGATATAGCCCTCGAAACTCGAATAGCTGAGTTGGGTGCTGGCACCAATGGCCGCCATTGATGCGCGAAATTCCGTTGCCAGGCGAATTGCGGCTCGTGGAGAGGGCACGACCTGCATGACGACCACGCCTTTGGCCGCATCGCCCAAGTCCTTGTGCAGCTGATTGCCGTTCAAGAACGAGGTGCAGTAGAACTGCGAAGTCGTGCCCGTGGCTTGGTAGGCCTTGATGAAGCGGCCGGCGGCCAGGTTGGATGCCGACATGATGATGCTTTGCGGACTGAGGGCGGCAAGCTGCCTGGCCTTGATCTCGGCATCGCTGCCATCCTGGGCCAGCACAAGCTCGCCGATCAAGTCGCTGCCACGTGCCTGCAGATCCCTTCTTGCGGCGTCTATCGGCAGCTTGGCCCCCGGGTTGTCAATACGAACGGCGGCCATTCGCGTCTGGCCGATCAACACCGTGTGCTTGACGATACGCGCAGCTTCCTCGGCGAAGCTGATGCGCATCGGGAAGACACTGGAGCCCACCGCGTAGACCTGCTCTGCCCCGGTATAGGGGCCGAGAACCGGTATCTTGAGTTCGTTCGCGACCTTCATGGCGCCGATGGCCGGGAAGGTGCCAATCGGCATCAATATCGCGATGGCACCTTGCTGAGCGAGCTTGCGCACATTCGCTTCAGCCTTCTCTGGAGAATTTTCATCGTCCAGCTGGCTCAGCACGATCTGGCGGCCGCCAATGCCGCCGGCCCGGTTCACCGTGGCCAGCATGGCTTTGATGCCGAGCACCGGCTCTGCAGAAAAGGCGGCGACCGGGCCACTGCCGATGAAGGTCTGCCCCAGCACGATGGGTTCAGCGCCCTGCGCCAGGCAGGTGCTGCAGACGCTTGCGGCAATCACGGAGAGGCGAAGTGTCAGCCTTCTGGTTGAAGTACAGGCATTGCACTGCCAATCCGAATCGTGCGACTTGTGCATTGCTATTTCCTTGGCAACTGGCGCAGGTAGGCAATCAAGGCATCCAGGTCACCGTTGCTCATTCGCGCGTAGGAGTTCGTCGCCATCGGTGGCTTCAGGAGGCTGCCGTCCGGCCGGACACCGGTGGTGATGATCTTGCGCAACTCCATGTCGCTGAAGCGCGCCAGGTTCGACGGCGTGAGGTTGGAGGAGACGCTGCTGCCCCACGGTCCGTCGAACCTGATGCCGCCGGTGCCCAGGTTGTTCTCGACGTCCGGCGCCCCGTTGGGGCCGGGCGCCGAATGGCATTCGATGCAGTGGCCCAATGGCCCCGCCAGATAGTGGCCTTGCGCAATCTTGTTGCCCGGCGCTACATCGGCGACATGGCCAACTGGGGGGCCATAGTTCAATGGCAAGGGAATCTTGTATTCCGACTTCGGCACCTTGTTCGCGACCGCCGGCAACGATCGAAGATAGGCTGCGATGGCGACTGCATCGCGGTCAGATATGCCGCGGTAGCGTGCAATCGGCATCGGTGGTCCGATGATGGTGCCGTCCGGGCGTTTGCCTTCACGAATGGCGGTGATCACTTGTGCGGTGGTCCAGCGGCCGATGCCGGTCTGCGGGTCTGGCGTGATGTTGGGGGCGTATGCCTTGAATGCCGGTTCGGCAAACTCCGCTCCCCCCGCAAACGCCTTGCCCTTCAGCGGACCGTTCAGCCCACGAGGCGTATGACAGTTGCCGCAGGCCGAGATGGACTGCACCAGATAGCGCCCACGTTCGATCTGTCCTTGGGCGTGGCTGCGCGTGGCACTTGCGGCAAGCAGCAGCATGGCTATCAGTCCGAACTGTGTACGCCAATCAGTTCGCTTGGCTGGGGTGCTTGCTGTACTTCGCCTGGGCTTGCGTGCCTGCGGCGCCGGTAGGCCGGCCCTTGCTGTCATCACGCAGAAGACGGGAGCTTTGTGGTGCATGGGATGGCCTGTGTCTCAGAAGTGATACTCGGCCACCAGCAGAGCGGTGTTCTGTTTGGCGCTGGGCAGGGCTCTTTGATTGCCACCAAACATGTCGATGATGTCTCCGTGTGTGGCGCGGGTGATTCGGGCGAACGCCATCGAATTCAGAAGGCGTGCCGGATGCCGAACTCGTAGCCCTTCGAGCTCTTGCCCGCCGCTGCCGCCGGCGGGCTGCCGACCACAAAGGCAGCGTTGCCCTCGTTTTTGAGTTGGGAATACGCGCTGTACAGCGCGGTTCGCTTGGACAGGTTGTGCACGTAGCCGATGGCGACTTGATGCGCATCGTTGTTGTCGGTGCCGGCACCTGAGGCATTCGCGCGCTGGTAGCTGGCTTTCAGCTCGGCCACACCGAAGACCGGCACGATCACACCCAGCTCCCAGTTGGCCTGCTGCTTGGCCGCGTATTTCGAGACGTTGACCAATGCCATGGCCGTGGCGACGCCGAAGTTGTAGGACACGCCGGCGTTCATCACCTTGAAGTCGTCCGACGTGGCGGTGCGCGTGGCGGCGTAGGCGACGGCCATGTTCAGTGCGCCTTGCTGATAGCCGAGCCGGCCGCCCTTGTAGGCATTGCCCGGCACGCTTTCGCCGGCCGCCACCTCGAATTGGCCATAGAGGCCGCCCAGGCCGGAGGGCAGGTAGTAGCTGATGGCGTTGTCGGCGCGAAGCAGCGTGGCCGCACCACTGCCGAGGTTGGTGGCCAGATTGAATCCCGAGCCGACGCCGCAGGTGCCGAAGGGGTCGAAGATGGACAGGTTCCAGAACGACGCGTCCAGGTCTCGCCCGATGCGTAGCTCGCCGAAGGCGCCGAACAAGCTCACGGTCGAGCGGCGATGCCAGAACTTGCCGGAAGCGTTGATGCTGCCGGTGTCCGGATTGATGGCGCTCTCCAGCCACGCGCCGGCCCTGAGCCCGCCGCCCAGGTCTTCTTCCGTTCTGAAGCCAAGCCGCGAGTTGTTCAGCCCGTCGGTGGCGAGTTGCCGCACCGTGTTGTTGCCGGTGCTGACCGACTTGGCACTGACGTCCAGGACGCCGAAGATCGTGACCGTGGACTGTGCTTGTGCACTGGCCGCGGTCGTCACGAGGGCCACTGCGGCCCAGGCTTTGCTGTTCATGAAGGTCTCCAAGGGGTGGTGGGAAAGAAGTTCTCTTGTGCGTCGCGGCCAGCGCGACGGCGAGAACCTGGCGTGCATCGATGCAGTGCTATCGTTAGCACAACTTTATCGACCCAGTCCTTGGATGTCAGTACAGGCTTACCCTCGAACTGTCTCGCGAAGCAGTGAGTGCGTTCGTGCGGCTGCGCTTGGTGTTCACATGAAAGTCGTGCTATCGTTAGACTCAATCTCGTGAAAGCTGAGCATGGTGACGATCAAGGACATTGCCGCGCGACTGAACGTCTCCGCCTCCACGGTGGGGCGAGCGCTGGCCGACGATCCACGCATCAGCAGCGGCATGAAGCAGAAGGTGCAGGAAGTGGCCGACGAGATCGGCTACGTCGCGAACCGCGCCGCGCGCATGATGCGCGGCGTCTCCAGCAACCTGGTCGGGCTCATCGTGCCGGACATTCGCAACGGCTTCTACTCGACCATCGCCCACGCGCTGTCGAAGTGCCTGGAGCAGGACGGATTCCAGCTGACGCTGTCGGAGACCGATGATGACCGCGCCGTGGAGCTTCGCCATGTGCGCGAACTGGTCAGCGCCAACGTGGTCGGGATGATCCTGGTGCCCAGCGCCAAGCCGCTGCCGGAAACCGTGCGCCTGCTGAAGACGATGCCGCACATCCAGTTGCTGCGCCAGCATGCTGCCTTGGGCGAGCAGTGGTTCGGCATCGATGATCACAAGGCACTGGCCCTGGCGGTCGGGCACCTGCTGGCAGCGGGTCATCGCCGCATCGCCTACGTCGGCCCGTCGACCGATCTGCCCACCGGTGCGGCGCGACTGCAGGGCTACCGCGATGCCCTGGCGCCCACCAACGCATGGGACGCCGAGCTCGAGGTCTGCGGTTCACCGTCGGCCACCGACTTTGGGCGTGAGGCGCTGCGTCGCCTGCTGGCGCTGGAGAAGCCGCCCACCGGGCTGGTGCTCGGCGCCGTGCAGCACACCTACAGCGTGCTCGATGAATGCCTGTCACGCGGCATGCGCGTGCCCGAAGAACTCTCGGTCGTCGGATTCGGCGACGAGCCGGGCTTTCGGTGGTGGGGTTCGGGACTCACGACGATCGGCCTGCCGGTGTCCGAACTGGCCACCGCGTGTGGTCTGTGGTTCCTGCATCAACTGCGGCAGCGGCCGCCCGTCATGCCCGACTACCGGTCCATGTCGACACCCACGCTGGTGATTCGCGGCAGTACACGAACGTTGGTGCCCATGCCGGCCACCAGCGCACAGAAGCCAGCGCGCGCCAAGTCCCGAAGCGCCTGACGCCGAACCACGCAGCGCGGCGCCCCCAAGATCCTTTGCATCGGCGAAGGCCTTCCCTCCCTGCATTCAGATGTCCACCATGTCCGATACCGTTCTGCTCACTGACTACGCCTGGCCTGACGACTCGATCGAGAGAGCCGTCATTGAAGCAGCCGGCCTGCGGCTCGTCACCGGACCTGCCGCGCCGTCATCGGCCCCCGACATCGCGGTGCTGGTCGCCACGCACCAGCCTGCCGGCATCATGACTTGTTGGGCCGAGGTCTCCTCGGAGGCCATCGCGGCGAGCCAGTGGCTCAGGATCGTGGCCAGGCTCGGTGTCGGGCTGGACAATATTGCGGTGCAGGCCGCGACCGAGCGAGGCGTGTGGGTCACCAATGTCCCGGACTATTGCGTCGAAGAAGTCTCCGATCACGCGGTCGGCTTCGCACTCGCGTGGACCCGCGGCCTGGTCCATTTCGACCGTGAAGTGCGCCAGGGCCGGTGGCAACCGGCCAGCGCCAGGTTGCGGCGGCTGGCCGCGCTGCGTTGCGGCATCGTCGGCTTCGGCCGCATCGGCCGCGCGACGGCGCGCAAGCTGGCCGCTTTCGGTTGCCGCCTGCTGGCGCACGATCCCCAGCTCAGCGGTGAAGCGGCGGGCGTGGCGTGCGTCGACCTGGCGACGCTGATGTCGCAGAGTGACATCGTCATCGTGCACGCACCGCTGATGCCCAGCACGCAGCACCTGATCAATCGCGAGCGCCTGGCGCTGATGCCCCAGGGTGGCTTGCTGATCAACGTCAGCCGGGGTGGCGTGGTCGATACCGATGCGGTGATCGAGGCGCTGCAGCGCGGGCAGCTCTCGGCGGCGGGACTGGATGTGCTGGAGTCGGAGCCGGGCGTGCCCTCGGCCTTGCTGGCGCAGCCGGGTGCGCTGTTGACGCCGCACGTGGCGTTTTCTTCCGACGCCTCGCTCGCCGAACTGCGCCGTCGGGCGGCCGAGGAAGTCGTGCGCGTGCTGCAGGGCCAGGCGCCCCAGGAAGCCCGTAACGTGCCCGTGACGCGGCCGTGAGAACACCTGCCGACGCGATTGAAAGAGAGACATGACGACCGTATCGAGCAGCCCGGACCCCGCACTGGACAAGTTCCTCGTCGAGAAGAGGCTGCTGCCGCCAGGGCAAAAGGCCGTCTGGCAGCCCTTGTCCGGCGGTGTGTCGTCCGACATCTGGCGCGTCGACTTTTCGGGGCACTCGCTCTGCGTCAAGCGCGCATTGGCCCAATTGAAGGTGGCGGCCGAGTGGAAGGCGCCGCTGTCGCGCAATGCGTATGAATGGGCCTGGCTGAAGTTCGCCGCGCGGCACTGTCCGGCCAACGTGCCCGAGCCGCTGGCCCACGACGACGAGGTCGGCCTGTTTGCGATGTCGTTCCTGGACCCGCAACGCCATCCGGTCTGGAAGCAGCAGATCCTGGACGGCGTTGTGGTGCCCGTCACTGCACAGGCCGTCGGCGAGGTGCTGGGTCGCCTGCACGCCGCCAGTGCCGGAAGACCGGAAGTCGTCTCGGCATTCGAGACCATCGATAACTTCTATGCGCTGCGGCTGGAGCCCTACCTCGTGGCCGCGGCAAACCGCCACGCCGAAGTCGGGCCGGCGTTGATCAAGCTGGTCGCACGCACGGCCGGAACCCAGCGGGCACTGGTGCATGGCGACGTCAGTCCGAAGAACATCCTGGTCGGACCGTCCGGCCCGGTTTTCCTCGATGCGGAGTGCGCCTGGTACGGCGATCCTGCCTTCGACCTGGCCTTCTGCCTCAATCACCTGCTGCTCAAGTGCCTCGTGCAGCCGGCGCGGCGGGAATTGCTCCTCACGTCCTTCCGATCGATGCGCTCAGGCTATCTGTCGCAGGTTGACTGGGAGTCGAAGTCGTCGCTGGAGCTGCGCGCCGCGCAGTTGCTGCCCGCCTTGCTGCTGGCCCGCGTCGACGGCAAGTCGCCGGTCGAATACCTGACGGACGAAACGCATCGCGCCCTGGTGCGCGCCGTCGCCATTCCGTTGCTCAAGGCGCCGCCCGCGAGCCTTGAAGAGGTGCTGGCGGCATGGGCTCACGCGCTCGCGATGGCGTAGCGAGCGATCCTGAAGCCTTGTCAGCCGGGGTTCAGCGGCGGCATCAGCACCTCGCCCTGCGGTCCCCACTCGACGTGCGTGAGCCCCGGTTCCAGCGCCTCCAGGCGCAGGCGTTCCTGCTCGTGCGGATCCTGCACGGCCGGCCGCCGCCGCGCAGCTTCGGCGATAGCGGCCTCCATGTGCGCGGCCAACTCGGTGTCGAGCCAGGGCTTGGTCAGGTAGCGGAACAGACCGGCGTCGTTGATCGCGCGTTGCGCGGTCTCGAAATCCGCCGAAGCCGTCAGCAGCAGGCGCACGGTGTCCGGCCGCAGCGAGGACACCAGCGTCAGCAGCGACAGGCCGTCGATCTGCGGCATGCGCAGGTCGGACATCACGATGTCGAAGGCTTCGTCGCGCACGCGCGCCAGCGCTTCGTGCGGGTCGGTCTGCGTCTCCACCTGCAATGCCGCACCGAAGCGCTGGCGCAATGCGCGGCGCAGGGCGGCCAGCACCGGGGCTTCGTCGTCGATGATCAGGATGCGGGTCATGCGGCGCCTCGTGGACGGATGTGCAGTTCGAGCTTGCTGCCTTCGCGCAGCTGGAATTCGCGGATGCGCCGGATCAGCGCCGGCGTCAGGCGGTGGCCGGCCGTCAGCATCAGCACGCCGCGGCCGGAGATCAGGTCGGAGCCGAGCACCATGTCCGGCTCCAGCGCGTCGCAGCCCAGCATCAGCTTCTGCTCGGCCACTGGACGCTGCGGTTCCGAGATATGCAGGAAGACGTCCAGCACCTCGGGGTCGAACTGCAGGCCGCGTGCCTGGCGCATCAGCGTGCGTGCCTCGGCCGGTGTCACCGGGGCGCCGGCGACGAAGCCGTTCTGCAAGTCGTCGTAGGCATCGGCGACGGCCAGGATGCGCGCGCCCAGCGGGATGTCGGTGCCGGAGTGCTTGTCGGGAAAGCCCTGGCCATCCCAGCGCTCGTGGTGCGAACGGATGATGGACATCACCGGCTGCATGTCGTCCAGCGCCATCAGCGATTGTTCGCCGCGCGTGGCATGTTCGCGGTACAGCGCCATCTCTTCGTCGGTGTAGCGCACCACCGGCTTGGCCAGCACCTTGTCGGCCATGCCCATCAGGCCGACGTCGTGCAGCAGCCCGGCGATGAAGATCTGGCGCTGCTCTTCGTCCGGCAGCTCCATCTTGCGGGCGATGTCGCGTGCGGTTTCGGCAACGCGCCGGCCGTGCCCGGCCAAGGTGCCGTCGCGCAGCTCCAGCAGGTTCGAGAAGACCTTGATCGACTTCAGGTAGTTGCGCTGGATCTTGACGTTGGCGTCCTTCAGCTCCTGCGTGCGCGCGGACACGCGCTGCTCCAGTTCGTCGTTCAGCGTTTGCAGCTGCAGGTTCTGCTGCTGCGTCAGCGCTTCCAGGCGCGCGCGCTCACGTTCGAGCTTCTGCAGCTGCAGGCCCTGGCGCACCGCGCCGAGCAGCTCGGGCTCGTCCCAGGGCTTGGTGATGTAGCGGAAGATGCGGCCGCGGTTGATCGCCGCGACGGTCGAGCCGATGTCGGCATGGCCGGTGAGCAGGATGCGCACCACCTGCGCCCAGCGTTGATGAACTTGCTCGAGCAGCTGCGCGCCGTCCATGCCGGGCATGCGCATGTCGGAGATGACCAGATCGAAGGGCATCTGCTCCATCATCGCCAGCGCTTGCGGGCCGCTGGTGGCGGTCATCACGCACAGGCCCTCGGAGCGCAGCACGCGCTTGAGCGAGGACAGGATGTTGGGTTCGTCGTCCACGCACAGCACCGTGGCCAGCGACGGCCCGCCGGCCGCCGCGGCCGTGCCGTCGACGGGGACTTCGCTGACCACGGCGTTCATGATGGCGCCACCTCCGCGCGGCGCACCGGCAGGCTGACCCGGAAGCGCGTGCCGCGCCCGACTTCACTGTCGACATCCAGCTGGCCGCCGTGTTTCTTGACGATGCCGTAGGACAGCGACAGGCCCAGGCCGGTGCCCTTGCCAACCGGCTTGGTGGTGAAGAAGGGATCGAAGACGCGCGAGAGGTTTTCCTTGGGGATGCCGCAGCCGTCGTCCTCGATGTCGACCCAGACCTGGCTGCCGTCGGCGGACAGGCCGGAGCGGATGGTGATCGTGCCGCGTTCCTTGCTCACCGCATGGGCGGCGTTGACCAGCAGGTTCATGAACACCTGGTTCAGCTCCGAAGGCAGGCACTCCACTTCCGGCAGCACGCCGTAGGCCTTGACCACTTCGGCCTTGTACTTGATCTCGTTGTTGACGATGTTCAGCGTCGAGTCGATGCCCTTGTGCAGATCGGTCCACTCCCATTCCTGGCGCGCATCGACATGCGAGAAGTCCTTCAGGTCCTGGACGATCTTGCGCACGCGCTTGATGCCTTCGCAGGATTCGGCCATCAGCGTCGGCACGTCCTCTTTCAGGTAGTCGAGTTCGATCTCCTGGCGCAGCTCCGCCAGGCGGCGCGCGGCCGGCGTGCCGGACAGCAGCGGCTCGGCTTCCTCGTAGGCGCTCAGCATGCGGAAGAGGTCGGCCAGGTAGCGCTCCAGCGTGCCGAAGTTGGAGAACACATAGCCCACCGGGTTGTTGATCTCGTGCGCCACGCCGGCGGCGAGCTGGCCGATCGAGGCCAGCTTCTCCGACTGCATCAGCTGGTCCTGCGCCAGCTGCAGCTTGCGGTTCAGTTCGGTCAGCGCCTCGTTGGTGCGGATCAGCTCCTGCACCTCGCGCACGGACAGGGGGCCGGGCACCTCCGCGCCGGTGCCTGGCGCGGGCGGCGCGACAGCTTGACCCTGGACGAGTTCGTCGATCATCTTGAATGCTCCTTGGGGCCGTCGGGGCGGGTCGGGCTCACAGCCCGAGCGCTTCACTCAGCGCGGCGACGCCTTCTTCGGTTTCGCGAAATATCGGCAGCAGTTGCGCCGGCTTGATGCCCAGGCGGCCCCAGGAGGCCAGGTCGATCTCCGGCACCGATTCAAAGGCCGAGCCGGAGAGGTCCAGCGCATGGGCGATGGCATCCGCGGCGTGGACCACGTCGGCCAGATCCGGCGGCGCCGGGCGCGTGGGGCGTGGCCCGCCCGCCGGCGTGGGCAGCGGCGGCTTGTGGTGGTAGCGGACGGCAGCTGCCACCGCCGGCGGCAGCCGCCATTGCGTGATGACCAGCGCGCCCAGCTCGGCATGGCCCAGATCGCTCAGGCGTTCCTCCACGCAATGCACCGGCTGGTCGTCGGCATGCGCACTGCGCAGCAGCGAACCGAACTGCTCCGGAAAGTAAGCGGCCAGTGCCAGGCGGCCGATGTCGTGCAGCAAACCGGCCGTGAAGGCGGTTTCTTCGTCCAGCCGCAGCATGCGGGCCAGCGATCGCGCGGCGATCGCCGTGCCGGCGGCATGGCGCCAGAACTCGGCGAAGTCGAAGCCCTCGCAGCGTTCGGCGTGGATCTGCTCGCAGACGACGGCCGCCGTCACGGTCGAGCACAGCGTGCGCCGGCCCAGCATGGTGACGGCGTCGCGCACGCTGCCCACGCGGCCGGCCAGGCCGTAAAAGGCGGAGTTGGCCAGGCGCAGCGTGCGCGCGGCCAGGGCCTGGTCCTGGCCGATGCGGTGGGCGCATTGTTCGGGCGAGCTGTTGTCGTCGCGCAGCGCGGCCAGGGCCTCCATCGCCGCCCGCGGCAAGGCAGGCAAGGCCTGGATGCGTTGCAGCAGCTGCGCCGGCTCGATGCGCGGGCTCGGCGTGTCAGGCGCGTGCGGGTCGCCGCGGCCGAGCTTCGGCTCGGGCCGGCCCGCCCTGCCGGACGCCGGATCCGTGAGCCGGTACTGCAGCACCAGCGGCTGCAGCGGATGCACCAGCCCGGCCCGGGTGAGGGCACGGAACAGATGCCCGACCCGGTCCCCGGCGGCCTCCGACGCTGGGGCCGCGGACGCGGCGCGAGGGACCGCGGCGGCGCGGTCGATGGTGGTATTCAGGTTCATGCGGCCTCCCTGGCCTGTTCGGGCATCAGCACCAGCACATGGCCGCGCGCCTGCCCTTCAACGGAAATGTCACGCGCGACGACGTGCAGGCGGCGCTTGTCGTGCACCACGCTGAGGTCGAGGGCCGCCAGGCGGCCCGAGGCGTCGAAAAGTTCGGGCCACAACACCGTGGCGGCCGGGCAGCCCAGCCAGCTGTCCACGTCGGGCAGCAGGCTGGCCGCCTCGCCGTTGGCGAACACCAGCGCGCCGTCGGGGTCGATGCCCAGCACCGCGGCCGGCAGGCCGTCCAGCAGCTGGCGCATGCTGCCGGCGCTGGCTTCCAGCAGCGCGGTCTGGTCCTGGCGCTGGGCCAGCAGGTGTTCCAGCCGGGCGTTGACCGTGGCCAGGTCGGCGTTGGCCGCTTCGACCTGGCGCGACAGGCGCCGGTTCTCGTCACCGAGGTCTTTCTGCCGGAAGGCCTCGGCGACATGGCCGCGCAGGCGCTCGTCGTCCCAGGGCTTGGTCAGGAACTTGTAGATCGCGCCTTCGTTGACGGCATCGATGATGGATTGCAGCTCGGTGTAGCCCGAGAGCACCATGCGCACCGTGTCGGGATAGAGCTCCTTGGCGCGGCGCAGGAATTCCACGCCGGTCATGCCTGGCATGCGCTGGTCCGAGACGATCACGTCCACCTCGTGTTCGGCCAGGCGCTGCAGGCCTTCGGCCGCGCTGGTGGCGGTGATGATGTGGTAGCCGTCGCGCCGCAGCAGGCGTTTGAGCGAGTTGAGGATGTTCTCCTCGTCGTCCACCAGCAGCAGCGTGCGGGTGCGCCGGGCGCGCGAGATGAAGCGCTCGGGCACCATGCGCTGCTCGCGCACCAGGCGTTCCAGCTCGTCGGCTGAGACCGGGGGGCTGAACCAGTAGCCCTGGAATCGGTCGCAGCCGTTGGCCACCAGCAGGCTGAGCTGGCCCTCGGTCTCGACGCCCTCGGCCAGCACCTGCATCTGCAGGCCGTGCGCCATGCTGATGATGGCCCGCGTGACCGAGACATCCTTGGACGAGCCGGTCACGTCATGCACGAACGAGCGGTCGACCTTGACCACGTCGATCGGCAGGCTGGACAGCGTGCTGAGGCTGGAGAAGCCGGTGCCGAAGTCGTCCAGCGAGATCTCCACGCCCAGCGACTTGATGTCGCGCAGCACCGCGGCCGCATGCACGACATCGGCCATCAAGGTGCCCTCGGTCACCTCCAGCCCGAGGCAGGACGGGTCGGCGCCGCTGGCCACCAGCACCGATTGCACATGCCGCGCCAGGTCGGGCCGCTGCAGCTCCATCGGCGACAGGTTGACGCCGATGCGCACCGGCGGCATGCCGGCCCTGCGCCAGGCGGCGATCTGGCGGCAGGCCGCGTGCAGCACCCATTCGCTGATCGCGCCGATCAGGCCACAGCGCTCGGCCACCGGCACGAACTCGGCCGGCGACACGCTGCCCAGTTCGTGCGAGCGCCAGCGCAGCAAGGCTTCGGCACCGCTGATGCGGCCGGTCGACAAGTCCACCTGCGGCTGGTAGTGCAGCAGCAGTTCGCCGCGCCCGATGGCATGCGTCAGCGCCGATTCGAGCGCCATGTCGCGGAGTGCGCGGCTGTTCGATTCGGGCTTGAAGAAGGCCACCGCGTTGCCGCTGCCGACGCCGGCGCGGGCCGTCTGCGCGGCTTCCAGCAGGCGGTCGGCGCTCTCGGCATCGGCCGGGAACAGCGCTGCGCCGATCAGGCATTGCGGGTAGACATCGGTGGCGCCCAGGCGCACCGGCAGCTGCATGGCCTGCAGCAGGTCGGCGGCGCGGCGGGCGACGTCCTGCACCGGCTGCTCCGGCTGGTACTCGAGCAGCAGCGCGAACTCGGTCTCGCCCAGGTGGGCCACGCTTTCGTGTTCAGTGCTGGCCGCGCGCAGCCGGGCGGCCAGCGCCATGGCCAGCGTGTCGCCGGCGCCGAAGCCCATGCTGGTCTTGATCTCGGCGATGCGGCGAATGTCGATCGCCAGCAGCGCTACGTTGCGGCCATCCCAGCGCGCGGCATGCAGCGCGGCGTCGATCTGGTCGAGGAAGGCGGCGCGGTTGGGCAGGCCCGTGACCTCGTCGTGGTTGGCCAGTTCCTGGATGCGCAGTTCCGCCTCGCGCTGGGCGGTGATGTCCTGCAGCAGCGCAATGCCGCGGGCAGCGTTGACGCCGTTGGCTTCCAGCAGCCCGCGGTGCAGCACCTGCAGCTTGCGCCCGTCGCTGCACAGCAGGCGATGCTCGAACTCGAAGGGTTCGCCCAGCGTGGCGCTGCGCCAGAAGCCGGCGACGTAGGCCCGCTCGTCGGCGGGAATCCAGTCCAGCGCGTCGATGTGGACCTGGCGCGGCGCCTCCGGTGGCAGCCCGGCCAGCGCGCAGAGCCCTTCGGACAGCGCGATCGAGCCGGTGGGCAACTGGATTTCGAACGAGCCGGAGCGGCACAGCGCTTCGGTGCGGGCCAGCATGCCGGCGTGCCACTCGGCGCTGCGGCGCGCCTCTTGCAGCTCGGTCACGTCGAGCAGGGTCACCAGCACCGCCGGCGCGCCTTCATGGTCGATCCTGCTGGCGTAGACCTTGGCATCGAAGCTCGTGCCGTCGCGCCGCAGGCAGCGCATCAGCCCGGGGCGTCCCGGCTTGCCGGCCAGGCGCCGCTGCACCACGGTGTCGGTGTGGGCGTGGAACTCCGGGCAGCAGGTGGTGTGGTGATGCCGGCCGATCAGCTCGTGGCGCTTCCAGCCCACCAGTTCGCCGAAGGCCGGGTTGGCATAGCGGATGCGCTCGTCCTGAATCACGAAGACGCCCGTCTGCACCTGCTCGATCAGCGCCGATGAGCGGAGATCGGCGCCTTCGTCGAGCCGGAGGTTCGTGACGGACATGTCCATGGTGGGGCGGAAGTTGGAGGAAGCAGGGGAGGCCTGGTGAGGGCGGGCCCCTCGTTTTTCGGCGATAGGACCCGGCAATAAAGCCCAAATCGATAAATCTGCAAAGTCCATCACATAGTGCCATCGAAGTCGACCCCTGATCGGTCGATAAGCCGGATATGCCTCGTCCAACTGGCTCTGTTGCTACGCCGCCCGGCATGCTGCTGCGGGTGTTCCGGCCCGTGCGGCAGCTGCTGGCCGCCTCGTTGCCGTCGCTGAAGTGGCGGCTGACCGTGGGCGCGGTGCTGGCGCTGTCGCTGGCGATTGCCATCATCACCACCGCCTTGCTGCAGCGCGCCGAAACCGATCTGCTGGCCGCGCAGCGCGACAGTGAACTGAGCGAGGCCGCCCGCACCGCGGCGGTGATCGCGCGCCGGCTGGTCGAACTGCAGCGTGTGCTCGAGGCCACCGGCGCGCGCCTGGATGCCGCCACGCTGACTGACGAGCGCAAGCTGTCGGAGTTCCTGGAGACCCGGTCGGTGCTGCTGGCGCTGTTCTACAGCGTCGTCGTGGCGGCGCCGGACGGCGTGCCGCTGGCCCGGCTGGACATCAAGGGCGTGAACAAGCCGACGCAATCGGTCGGCGACCGGGCCTACTTCCGCCGCTCGGTGCTGGAAGGCCGCCCCATCGTCTCGGAGCCGGTCGCCAGCCGCTTCAGCGGCGAGCCCATCGTCGTGCTCACCTACCCGCTGAAGACCGCCGGCCGCGTCAGCGGCCTGATGCTGGGCACCTTGCCGCTGGCCAGCCGCGACCTGCTGGCCGACCTGGTCGAGTTGCACCGCGACGATTCCCAGGCGCTGTTCGTCGTCACCGATGTGCAGGGGCGCATCATGGCCCACCCGGACCGCAGCCGGCTGCTGCAGCACCTGGGCGACGAGCCCCGTTTCAAGCGCGCCTATGCGGCCTGGGTGGAAGACGGCCGCACGGTCGAGCCGACGGGGGTGACGCTGGCGCAGCCGGGCGACCTGATCACCGCGGCGGGCGTGCCCGGCCCCGATTGGGTGGTGTGGCGCGCGTTGCCGGAATCCGAACTGCTGGCGCCGCTGCAGGCTGCCCGCCGGCACGCCATGCTGTGGGCCGCGGGATTGCTGCCGGCGGTGTCGGTGCTGGCGTTGCTGCTGATCGGCCTGGCGCTGAAGCCCCTGGCGCTGCTGGAACGCCGGGCGCGGCGCCTGTTCGACGGCAGCCAGGCCGAGCACGATTGGCCGACGGCCCACGGCGAGATCGGCAGCCTGTCGGCCGTGCTGCAACAGGTCAGCATCGAACGCCAGCGCCTGGAAGCGGCGAACAGCCAGATACTGCGCCGCCTGCAATCGGTGATGGCCGCCGCGCCGATCGGCATCGCCTTCACCCGGGGCCAGAAGCTGGAGATCGTCAGCGAGGACATGTGCCGCATGTTCGGCAAGACCGAGGCCGAGTTGTTGAGCCAGCCGGCGAACGTGCTGCATGCGTCGCAAGAGGACTACCGGGCGCTCGGGCCCAAGGTGGTGCAGGCCTTCCGCTCCGGGCTGCCCTATGCCGGCGAGTGTGCGATGCGCCGCGCCGATGGCAGCGACTTCTGGGCCCAGCTGCGCGGGCGACCGGTCGACCCGGACGAACCCGGCACCGGCACGATCTGGAGCATCCTCGACATCAGCGGCGAGGTGGCGGCCCGCACCCGGCTGGAATGGTCGGCCAGCCACGACGCCTTGACCGGGCTGGCCAACCGCCAGGCCTTCGACGCCCGCATGGCGCAGCTGTTCCAGGCGCTGCCCCAGGCGCTGCCGGCTGCGCTGATCGCCATCGACCTGGACCACTTCAAGCCGATCAATGACCTCGCCGGCCACGCCGCCGGCGACGAGATGCTCAAGGCCGTCGCGGCGGTGATAACGTCAAAGGTGCGCGCCAACGACCTGGTGGTGCGCACCGGCGGCGACGAGTTCGTCGTGCTGCTCGAGCACTGCTCGGCCGAAGCCGCGCAACGCGCCGCCGGCCACATCCGCGACGGCATCCGCAACATCGCGCTGACATGGGAAGGCCGCCTGCTGTGCGTGGGCGCCAGTGTCGGGCTTGCGCCCTTGCAAGCCGGCCTGCACGATGCCGAGGCCTGGATACGGGCCGCTGACACGGCCTGTTATGCCGCCAAGGCCGCCACCCGCGGCAACGGGCATGACCTGCAGCGCATCCTGCACCTGGTCGGCGCCCCGGTGGCCACCGACCTTTGATCCGAACCCGTCGTCTGCGACAAAAGCCATTGTCATGAGAATCGTTCCGATGCCCGAGAGCCTGTTGCGCGCCGGCCAGCCCCTGCCCATTTCACTGCGCGACGGCCGGGGCGGCCTGGTCGTGGCACGCGGCACGCTACTGCCCGCCGGCGCGGATGTGAGGGCCTTGCTGCGCCGCGCCGCCTGGGCCGATGCGGACGAGATCGACAGCTGGCAGCGCAAGGGCAGGGTGGCCCACCCGGCGCGGCAGACCAGCGGCCCACGCGCCGGCGATGCGGACGCGGCACACTGGTCCGGCCTGCCGGCACGGGCCAACCGCGTGCTGCGCGAGCCCGCTGATGCCGGCTTCCTGGCGGCGCTGACGCAGTTGCACGATGAACTGCTCGATCGCCTGGACCACCAGCCCGACAAGGCGCTGATGGCGCTGATCCGCCTGGCCAGCGCTTCCACCGACCACTACAGCGCCACGCATGGCCTGCTGTGCGCCGCGGCGGCTGCGCTGGTGGCGCGGCAGCTGCCGGGGTGGAGCGCGGCCGATTGCCGGTCAGCCAGCCTGGCGGCCTTGTCGATGAATGTCTGGATGACCGCGCTGCAGGATGAGCTGGCCAAGCAGCGCGCGGTGCCGAGCGTGGCGCAGCGGGCGGTGCTCGAGCACCATGCCCACGGCTCGGCCAAGCTGCTGCGCGACGCCGGCGTCGACGATGCGCACTGGCTCGAAGCGGTGGAACATCACCACGATTCCGTCTCCGGCCCGCTGGCGCCCCGCAGCAAGGGCCGCCAGATGGCCCGCGTGCTGCAGCGCGTGGACTTGTTCACCGCGCGCCTGAGCCCGCGGCGCACCCGGCCGGCGATGTCGGCCGCCGCGGCCGCACAGGCGGCGTACCAGGGCGAAGACGGCCGGCCCGACGAGGCCGGCATGCTGCTGATCCGCGCGCTGGGCATCTACCCGCCGGGCTGCCTGGTGCGGCTGGCCACCGATGAACTGGGCGTGGTGCTGCGCCGCGGCGCCAAGGCCAACCTGCCCCAGGTGGCGGTGATCGCCGACAGCGCGGCGCGCCCCCATGCGCTGCAGACCTGCCGCAGCGTGACCGAGCCGATCAAGGCCGCACTGGCGCCGCATGAGCTGGCGCTGGATTTACCGCTGGGCGAGCTGCTCTCGCTGGCACAGCGCTGAAGTTCGCGCGGTTTCAGCCGAAAACCCGTCACACCGCCCGGGCCGGGAGCCCTGGCGCATGTTCTCCTTCCTAACAAACGTC
>NZ_DATILJ010000079.1:0-19987 GCF_035476535.1 Aquabacterium sp. | reverse complement strand
CGCGAGCCTGTACGACGCGGCCAACATCACGCTGATGCACCACGTCTATGCGGCGCTGCGGGCCAACCACCTGTACCACCGCGACCAGCACTACGTGGTGCAGAACGGCGAGATCATCATCGTCGACGAGTTCACCGGCCGCCTGATGACCGGCCGCCGCTGGAGCGACGGCCTGCACCAGGCCGTCGAGGCCAAGGAGAAGGTGGCGATCCAGAGCGAGAACCAGACGCTGGCCTCGATCACCTTCCAGAACTACTTCCGCATGTACGGCAAGCTCGGCGGCATGACCGGTACCGCCGACACCGAGGCCTACGAGTTCCAGGAGATCTACGGCCTGGAAACCGTGGTGATCCCGCCGAACCGGCCGACCATCCGCAAGGATGAGCTGGACCTGATCTACAAGACCGCGCGCGAAAAGTACAACGCGGTGCTGGAGGACATCCGCAGCTGCCACCAGCAGGGCCAGCCGACGCTGGTGGGCACGACCTCGATCGAGAATTCGGAGCTGATCTCCGGGCTGCTGACGCAGGCCAAGCTGCCGCACCAGGTGCTCAACGCCAAGCAGCACGCCAAAGAGGCCGAGATCATCGCGCAGGCGGGCCGCCCGGGCGTGATCACGATCGCCACCAACATGGCCGGCCGCGGCACCGACATCGTGCTCGGCGGCAACGTCGAGAAGCAGGTGCAGTTCATCGAGGCCGACGAGGCGATTGCCGCCGACGAGAAGGCGCGCCGCATCCAGCAGCTGCACGACGAATGGCAGGGCCTGCACGACCAGGTCAAGGCCGCCGGCGGCCTGCGCATCATCGCCACCGAGCGCCACGAAAGCCGGCGCATCGACAACCAGCTGCGCGGCCGCGCCGGCCGCCAGGGCGACCCGGGGCAGTCACGCTTCTACCTGTCGCTGGAAGACCCGCTGATGCGCATCTTCGCCGGCGACCGCGTGCGCGCGATCATGGACCGGCTGAAGATGCCCGAGGGCGAGGCCATCGAGGCCGGCATCGTCAGCCGCAGCATCGAAGGCGCGCAGCGCAAGGTCGAGGCGCGCAACTTCGACATCCGCAAGCAGCTGCTCGAATACGACGACGTCTCGAACGACCAGCGCAAGGTCATCTACCAGCAGCGCAACGAGATCCTCGAATCGGAATCGGTGCTGGCGCAGATCACCAACCTGCGCAAGAGCGCGCTGACCGAGGTGGTGCGCACGTGGGTGCCGGCCGAAAGCGTCGAAGAGCAGTGGGACCTGCCGGCGCTGGAGACGGCGCTGACCGAGGAGTGGCAGCTGGAAGTGCCGCTGCAGGCCGAAGTGGCCAGCAGCGACGCGATCACCGACGAAGACCTGGTCGAGAAGGTCGTCGCCGCCGCCAATGCGCAGTTCGAAGCCAAGACCGCGGTCGTCGGCCTCGAGCAGTTCAACCCGTTCATGCGCATGGTGCTGCTGCAGTCGATCGACACCCACTGGCGCGAGCACCTGGCCGCGCTGGACTACCTGCGCCAGGGCATCCACCTGCGCGGCTATGCGCAGAAGAACCCGAAGCAGGAATACAAGCGCGAAGCCTTCGAGCTGTTCTCGCAGTTGCTGGACCTGGTGAAGATGGAAGTCACGCGGGTGCTGATGACCGTGCGCATCCAGAGCCAGGAGCAGGTGACGCAGGCCGCCGAGGCGATCGAGGACCGTGTCAGCCATGTCAGCAACGTGACCTACACCCATCCGAACGAGGACGGCAGCGTCAGCGAGGAAGGTGATACCGCGACCCTGGCCGATGCCGTGCCGCGTGTCGGGCGCAACGACCCCTGCCCCTGCGGCAGCGGCAAGAAGTACAAGGCCTGCCACGGGCGTTTGGCCTGACAAGGTTCAACGGCGCGCGCGATGGATCGCCACGATCTGATCGCTGCGCCGCGCGAGCTGCTCACGCCGCGGCTGCGGCTGGAGTCCCCGCGCGAGGCCCATGCGCCGGCCTTCGTCGACAGCCTGCTGCGCACGCTGCCGGCGCTGCGATTCGTCGGCTGGGGCCAGCTGGAACGCGACCTGGCCTGGGCGCTGCAGTTCTGCCAGCGTGGCGCCGCGCTGTTCGACAGCGGCGAATGCGTGATCTACAACGCCTTCCATCACGGCACGGGTCGCTACGTCGGCCGCATCGACCTGCACACCTTCGACTTCGAAGCGCCGCGCTGCGAGGTCGGTTATGTCGGCGATGAAGCCCACGCCGGCCAGGGCCTGATGCGCGAAGCCGTGCTGGCGGTGATGGACCTGGGCTTCTCGCTCGGCTTGGCGCGCATCCATGCGCTGAGCGATGCGCGCAATGCGCGTGCCCTGGCGTTTGCGCAAGCGCTGGGCATGCAGCGCGAAGGTCTGCTGCAGGCCTATGAGCGCGACCCGCAGGGCGGGCTGTGCGACATGGTGATGTTTGCGGCGATCTCGCCGCAGGCGCTTCAGGCCAGGTCGGTGCCGGCGTAGAGCTGGGCCAGCGGCACCGGTTCGTCCGCGGAGCCCGCGACCGGCAGGTGGTCGTCCCCGGTGTACGCCATCGCTTGCCAACGTCCGGTGGCATCCCGCGCATGCAGTTCCACCTGTTTTTCGGTCTGGCTGACGATCCAGTAGGCCTGGATGCCGGGCAGCTTCTGGTAGGCCGCCAACTTCTCGCGGCGGTCGATTTCGACGGTGCTGTCGCTGCTGACCTCAACGATCAGCACCGCATCTTGGGCCAGTTTCTGGTCTCCGGCGATCGCACTGCCGCAGTAGACGAACACGTCCGGGTAGTAAACGCTGTCGGCGGCCTGCACGTGCAGCTTCATGTCGTTGATGAAGACCTGGCAGGGTGTGCCGTCGAAGCGCAGCGACAACAGCTTGAACGCGTTGCCTGTGATTCGGTTGTGCCGCATGGTCCCACCGGTCATCGCGTGGATGCTGCCTGCCACGTATTCATGACGCCGCGGGCTGGCTTCCTCGGCGCTGAGGTAGTCGAACAGGTGGACCGGCGATTGCAGGGCGTGGGCCATGCGCAATTCTATCGAGCGGGCACCGCGGACCCAAGAAAAAGGGCCCCGCAGGGCCCCTTCGATGCGATCGCGGCGGCGTCTGCTGATCAGGGCCGCGCGATGGTGATGACCGGCGAGGTCCAGGTCTCCCAGTGCGACGCGTTGTTCGCGTCGCCCAGCGCCTTCAGCACCGAGACCTTCACGACGTACTGGCCGTTCGGCACGTCCTTGACCTGCCCCGGGTTGCCGGACGATCCGCGGAAGGTCACGCCGTCCCAGGTGTAGGCGAAGAAGCCGCCGGGCGTGGCGCTGCGCGTCACGTACTCGTCGTCGCTGACCTTGTTCCAGGCCTTGCCGCTGACCGCGTCGAAGGCCTCGATCTTGATCTCGCGGGACATGTGGTCCAGGTGCATCAGGAAGTACGGGATGTCGCCATTGGCCAGCGTGTAGCTGGCGCCGGCCGGCTGGTTGGTGAAGCTCGAGCCGGAGAGCTTGGCCAGCCACGGGAAGCCGTTCGCCGTCGGCGTCAGCACCTGGGTGGCCTGGTAGTCGCCCTTGAAGCCGGCATAGGGCACGCTCATCTTGGTGCCGGCGCCTTTGGGCGTCAGCGTGATGTAGCCGCCGTAGAGGCTGCGGTCCGGCAAGGCGGCATTGGCCGCGATCGTCACATTGAAGCTCGCGCTGCCCAGCGCGCCAATGTTCAGCGTGGTCTTGCTCAGCGTCACCGTTGCCGGGGCGTCGAACACGCCGCTCAGCGCATACGAGGCGCCGGTTTGCGTGTTCGGGCCGCTGGCCACGCCGGCGACATGGCCGATGTCGTAGCTGGCCGGCGACAGCGCCAGGTTGCGCACTGTCACGGTCTGCTGATACGCGCCCGCCGCACTTTCGCCGGTGGAGATCTGGCTCGGCGACACGGTGGCCGTCGCGGTGATGACGCCGACGATGTCGAGCATGCCCGCGCCCTGGCGGAACGAATGATCGAGCAGGCCGAGCGCCGCATTGCCGGACCAGTTCTTCGGGTCGGCCACGTTCTGCAGCCGGTCGCCCATCGCCTGGGCCGGGATGGTGGGCTTGGCTTCGAGGATCAGCGCGACGCTGCCGGCCACATGCGGCGAGGACATCGAGGTGCCTGACAGCGTCGCCGTCCCGCCCAGTTCCAGCGGGTAGGTCGACAGGATGCCGCCGCCCGGCGCGCCGATATTCGGCTTCAATTGCAGCTCGGCACTCAGGCCGAAGGAGCTGAAGCCCGAGATCAGGCCGCCGGTGCCGAAGGGGTAGGCCACGTACTCGCTGCCCCAGGTCAGCGTGGTCGGGCCGGCGGCGATCAGGCCGTTCAGCACCGCGCCCTGTTCGGCGGTGATGGCCACCACCGGAATCGTGATCGCCGGTGTGCCCGCCACCGTCGGGTTCAGTGCGCCCGCGGCGTTGTTGTAGAGCACGGCGGCGGCCGCACCGGCGTTCATCACGTTCGAGGCCTTGATGAAGAACGAGCAGGTGCCGCGGCGGATCAGCACGGCCTGGCCGGCCAGGCTGCCGGCGGGCAGGGCCACGCAGGCGTCGTCGGCGGTGGTGGTGGTGCCGGTCTTGGCCATCGGCAGGCTGCCGCTGCTGGGCGGCAGCGGTGCGCCGGTGGCGGTGTTGTAGCCATACGGCGTGCCACCGACGGTGAAGGACTTCTGCGCGTTGTCGAACGACGCCACGCCGATCACCTTGCTGCCGACACCGGGCGCGCCGGCCGCGTACAGCGCGTCGGGCGAACTGCCGCCGGGGCCGTTGTTGCCGATCGAGGCGACCATCACGACGCCCTTGTTCACCAGGCGCGACGAGGCTTGCGCCGTCGGGTACTGCGGCCACTGGCGGCCCGAGCCCAGGCTCTGGTTGATGACCTGCATGCCATCGGCATAGGCGCGTTCCAGCGCGTCGAGGATGACGTCCGAATCGGTGGTGCCGACGCAGCCGAACACGCGGTACATGCCCAGCGAGGCCTGCGGTGCCACGCCCTTCACGCCGCCGCCGTTGGCGCCGACGATGCCGGCCACGTGCGTGCCGTGGCCGCCGCAGTCGTCAGGAATCGCGTCGGGCACCGGGACCAGCTGGTCGCCGGTGCCGCTGGAGTTGTAGTTGTCGCCGACCAGGTCATAACCGGCAATCACGCGGGCGTTCGGGAACGCCGTGGTGCCGGGCGTGCCGCTGCCGCCGAAGGCGGGATGGTCGATGTCGATGCCGGTATCGATGATGCCGACCTTGACGCCCTTGCCGGACAGGCCGAGCTGATTCTGTGCAATGTCGGCACCCGTCAGCGACAGTGCGGCCACCAGGTCGGGTGCGCTGTCGCCGCTGTCAACCACCGCCGGCCGGGCCACCACTTCCACCGGGTACAGCGCCTTCACGCCCTTGGTGCGGGCCAGTTTCAGCCGGTTGGCCGGATCGACCGCCACCGAGAAACCATTGAACAAGGTGTTGAACTGGCGGCGCTCGGTGAAGCGCACGCCGGCGGCGGCGGCTTCACGGCGGAACGCGGCCTTTTCGGCCATCACCGTGGCGAGCGAAGTGCCGTCGGCCACCGGCGGCCCCGCCAGTTCGACGAACCAGTGACGCGTGCCTTCGGCAGCCGATTGCGGGACGGATTGCGCCTGCGCCTGCATCGCGAACAGCGCGCTCGCTGTTGCAACCGCGCTGAGGATCGGCCTGACGATCATCTTCTTCATCCTCTACTCCTGAAAGCTTGGGCACTTGTGGCGCCCGAATGGCGGCATGAGGGATCTCGACACCGGGATGGGCCTGCGGCGGGTGGCGCCTGGCAGGCCTGAAGGCTTCGAGCTCGAGACGCCGGTTGCCGGTGTGACGCCCCGAAAGTGAAATTGATTATGGGTGGCTGAATGTCACGCCGTGTCATCCTGCACACCGGGGTTTGCCAGGGCTCCCCGCGATCCGGGGGGAGCGCTGAAAACCCGCGGTTTCGGCAACGACGGCCTGACTAAAATTCCGCGCGATTTTTTTGGACTGGGATCGACGCGGCCGCTGCAAGGCACCACCCTGGCAGCCGCGGCAACGCGGCGGCTTCCTACAATCGCGGCCTTCCTTGAATGAAGGCGCCGACCATGCCCGTGAACCTTTCCGCCCCCAACCCCGCCGAGCTGCTGGCCGTGCCGGGCGTGCAACTCGGTGTCGCGATGGCCGGCGTGCGCAAGACCAACCGCCGCGACCTGGTCGTCGTCACGCTGGCCGAAGGCAGTGCGGTGGCCGGCGTGTTCACGAAGAACCGCTTCTGCGCCGCGCCGGTGCAGGTCTGCCGCGAGCACCTGGACGCGGGTGACGGCTCCGGCAGTGCCATCCGCGCGATCCTCGTCAACACCGGCAATGCCAATGCCGGCACCGGCGCCGATGGCCTGGCGCGCGCGCGGCGCAGCTGCGCGGCACTGGCCGGCCTGCTGGGCGTGGCGCCGGAACAGGTGCTGCCGTTTTCCACCGGCGTGATCATGGAGACGCTGCCGGTCGAGCGCATCGAGGCCGGCCTGCCCGCCGCGCTGGCCGCGCGCCGCGACGATGGCTGGGCGCTGGCCGCCGAAGGCATCATGACCACCGACACGCTGCCCAAGGCCGCGTCGCGCCAGCTGCAGATCGGCGGCCGCACGGTCACGCTCAGCGGCATCAGCAAAGGCGCCGGCATGATCCGGCCGAACATGGCCACGATGCTGGGCTTCATCGCCACCGATGCAGTGATCGCCCCGGCGCTGCTGCAGCCGCTGTTGCGCGAGGCGGCCGATGCCAGCTTCAACCGCATCACCATCGATGGCGACACCTCGACCAACGACTCCTTCGTGCTGATCGCCAGCCGACAGGCCGGCCATGCCGAGATCACGTCCCTCGATTCGGCCGAGGGCCAGGCGCTGCGCGCCGCCGTCACCTCGCTGGCACAGCAGCTGGCCCAGGCCATCGTGCGCGATGGCGAAGGCGCGACGAAATTCATCACCGTGCAGGTCGACGGCGGCTGCGACGAGGCCGAGTGCCGGCTGGTCGCCTACGCCATCGCCCATTCGCCGCTGGTCAAGACGGCTTTCTTCGCCAGCGATCCGAACCTGGGCCGCATCCTTTGTGCGGTAGGCTATGCCGGCATCGCCGACCTCGATCAGGGCCTGATCGACCTGCATCTCGACGAGGTACATGTCGCGCGCCAGGGCGGCCGCCATCCGGACTACCGCGAGGAAGACGGCCAGCGCGTGATGAAGCAGGCCGAGATCACCGTGCGGGTGAACCTGCACCGCGGCGCGGCCAGCGCCACGGTGTGGACCTGCGACTTCTCGCACGACTACGTCAGCATCAACGCGGACTACAGGTCCTGACCCCTTGATCGGCCACTTTCCCCCACAATAAGCGCCCGCCGGCCGGCGCCCCACGAGGGTGCTGCATGCCGAGCAACCAGGGGGACAAGTGAAGACCACGCCATTCCAGCGCCTGGTGGCGGCGCTGCGCGACTACCTGACGCTGGCGCCCACCGATCTGCTGCGCGATGCCGTCTACCGGCGGCTGTTCGCATCGATCCTGATCAGCTCGATAGGCGGTCAGGTCACGATGCTGGCGCTGCCGCTGACGGCGGCGCTGCTGCTGCACGCCACGCCCACGCAGATGGGCTGGCTCACCGCGCTGGAGATCCTGCCCTTCGTGCTGTTCTCGCTGCCCTCCGGCGTGTGGCTGGACCGCGTGCGCAAGCTGCCGGTCTACATCGCCGGTGAGCTGACGATCGGCGTGGCGGTGGCCAGCGTGCCGCTGGTCTGGTGGCTGGGCAGCCTGTCGATGGGCTGGCTGTATTTCGTCGGCTTCCTGATCGGCACCGTCAACACCACCGCCGGCAGCGCGGCGCAGATCGTGCTGACCCAGGTGGTGCCGCGCACGCGGCTGGTGGAAGCCCACGCCAAGAACGCACTGGCCAATTCCAGTGCCGAGGTGGCTGGCCCGGGCCTGGCCGGCGCGCTGATCAAGCTGGTCGGGGCACCGGTGGCGCTGCTGGTCGATGCGGTGATGCTGATCACGTCGGCCGTCATCCTGCGCGGCATCCGTGTCGTGGAGGTGCGCGAGCCTCACCCGGAGCCGAACTTCTGGCGCGACCTGAAAGAGGGCGTGCGCTTCGTGCGCCGCCACCGTCTGCTGGTGGCGCTGGCCACCGCGGTGGGCTGCTGGCAGATGTGCCACAACGCCGCCCTCGTGGTGCAGATCCTCTACGCCACGCGCGAACTGGGCCTGGGTGAAAACGCCATCGGCCTGTGTTACGTCGGCCTAGGGCTGGGCACGATCAGCGCCAGCATCTTTGGCCACCGCATCAGCCAGCGCCTGGGCTCCGGGCCGACGCTGGTGCTGGGTTTCGCGATCTGCGGCGTCGGCTGGCTGCTGCCGGCGGTGCTGCCTTCGCTGGTGGCGGGATGGGTGCAGGCCAGGGCCTGGGGCATTGCGGCCTTTGCGCTGATGCTGATGCTGTTCGGCGTCGGCGCGGTGCTGGTGTTCATCAACTTCCTGTCGCTGCGCCAGGCGGTGACGCCCGAACCGCTGCTGGGCCGCATGACCAGCACGATGCGCTGGCTGATCCTGATCCCGGCCGGCCCCGGCGCCCTGCTGGGCGGCTGGCTCGGCGAACATGCCGGGCTGCGCAGCAGCCTGCTGTTCTCGGGCCTGGGCGCGCTGCTGCTGGCGGCAATGGCCTGGCGCAGCGAGGTCATCCGCACCGTGCGCCGCTTGCCCGATCCGCACGACGCCGTTGGCGCAACACCCACGTCATGAGGCCCAGGCCGGTCAGCCCCAGCACGGCACTGGCCGGCTCGGGCACGGCGCTGACCGACACGGCATCCAGCGAGCCGCCGAGCTGATCGCTGGTACCGATGGCGCGGAAGCTCAGCGTCGCACTGTTGGCATCCGGGCCGACGACGTTGAAGCTGTGCAGCACCCACTGGTGGCCCTGGCCGGATGGCGCGCCGGTGCCGTCCAGCGTGGCCAGCAGCTGGCCGTCCCACAGCACCTCGATGCCGTTCGAGCCGGCGGGCGTGCCGGCACGCGGTGAGTAGGCGAAGCTCAAGCTGTAGGCTTGGTCCTGCGTGGTCGGCAGCACCTGCGACATCGAACTGTTCGTGAAGGTGTCGAGCTCGACGAAGTTCACGCCGTCGTAGGCCAGGCCGTCGTAGGCGTTGCGGATCTCGACGCCGTCGGCCCCGCCGGCCCAGCCGGTGATGTTCGGCGTGATGGACCAGGTGCCGGGCGTCTGGGCATCGGCCTCGAAGCTGCCGTTGACGACCAGATTGGCCGCCGAGGCGAGCATCGGCGCGGCGAGCAGCAGGGACAGGGCGAGGTGGCGCATGCGTGAGTCTCCTGGACGAAGGGGCGCCGCCACGCCTTTGATCGGGCAGCGAGGCCGGCGCGCCGCAGTGTCCCCGTCTGGCACCCGCACGGCCATCCCCTGGGCGCGGCGAAATTGTGTCGAACTATGTCGCCGGCGAAAAGCGATCCACCGCGTCGGTGATCAGTCCGTCGATGCCCAGCGCGCGCAGGCGTTCGGCCTCGGCCGCGTCATTCACGGTGTAGCACAGCGCGCACCAGCCGGCGCCGTGCAGCATCTGCAGCAGCGACGCATCCATCAGCGTGTGCTTGCTGACCACCGCCACGCAGCCCAGCGACTGCGCCACGTCGAACCAGCCCGGCCACAGCGTGTCGAGCAGCAGCGCGCGCGGCAGATCGGGCGCGGCAGCCCGCGCGCTGGCCAGCGCATCGGGGCGGAACGAACTCAGCAGCGGCGGCACCGCCGCGCCGGCCCACAAGCGCTGTGCGTGCGCGGCCACGACTTCGCCGGTGCGCGACTCCTGGCCCGGCGTCGGTTTGATCTCGATGTTCAGGTGGAAGCCGTTGCCACGCACGTACGCGGCGATGGCGTCCAGCGTCGGCAGTGGTTCGCCGGCGTAAGCGGGGCTGTGCCAGGCGCCGGCGTCCAGCCGCGACAACTGGTCCCAACTCAGTTCGCTGGCCGCGCCTTGCCGCGGCGTGGTGCGCTCCAGCGTCGCATCGTGCAGCAGGAACGGCAGCTCGTCGGCCGACAGCTTCACATCGCATTCAAACGCGCGGTAGCCGAACGACGCACCATGGCGGAAGGCCGCCAGCGTGTTCTCCGGCGCCAGCTTGCCGGCGCCGCGGTGGGCGATCCACAAGGGGTAAGGCCAGGGCTGCATGGCGGTCAGCCCACGCGTTGGCCCGTGTCGGCATCGAACCAGTGCAGATGCTCCGGCGGGGCGTCGATGCGCACGCTCTCGCCGAGCTTCGGCGGCGTCAAGGTGGCATCGACACGCAGCGTGAACAGCGCGTCACCCAGCCGGCCGTAGATCAGCCGTTCGGCGCCCAGCATCTCGATCATCTCCACCTTCATCGGCCAGCGGCCTTCGGGCTGCACCTCGGCGTGTTCGGGCCGCAGCCCGAGGATCAGCGCGCCGGCCCGCGGCGCCGCCGAGGGCAGCGACAAGGCTGTGCCGCCCAGCGTGAAGCGCGAGCCGTCGCCCTGGCCAGCCATCAGGTTCATCGGCGGTGAGCCGATGAAGCCGGCCACGAAGGTGGTGGCCGGTTTGGAGTACACCTGTTCGGGCGTGCCGATCTGCTCGATGCGGCCGGCATTCATCACGATCATGCGCTGCGCCAGCGTCATCGCCTCGACCTGGTCGTGGGTGACGAACAGCGAGGTGACGCCAAGCTCGTTGTGCAGCTTCTGGATCTCCAGCCGGGTCTGCGCCCGCAGCTTGGCGTCCAGGTTGGACAGCGGTTCGTCGAACAGAAAGGCCTGCGGCTGGCGCACGATGGCGCGGCCCATCGCCACGCGCTGGCGCTGGCCGCCGGACAGCTCACGCGGTTTGCGCTCCAGCAGCGCGCCGAGTTCCAGGATCTTGGCCGCCTTCTGCACCCGCGTCTCGATCTCGGGCTTGGGCACGCGCGCGATCTTCAGGCCGTAGGCCATGTTGTCGTACACGCTCATGTGAGGATATAGCGCGTAGTTCTGGAACACCATCGCGATGTCGCGGTCGGCCGGCTCGACATCGTTGACCACGCGCGGGCCGATCGAGATCTCGCCCTCGCTGATTTCCTCCAGCCCGGCCACCATGCGCAGCAGCGTGCTCTTGCCGCAGCCCGAGGGGCCGACGATGACGATGAACTCACCGTCGGCGATGTCGGCCGACACGCCGTGGATCACGGGGTTGGCCTTGGCCCCGCGCCCATAGCGCTTGACCACGTTGCGGATGACGATCGAACCCATGTGTTGTTGTGCTTTCTACTTTTCGGTGTCGACCAGGCCCTTGACGAACCACTTCTGCATGCCGATCACCACCACGGCGGGTGGCACCATCGCCATCAGCGCGGTGGCCATGATCAGGTTCCACTCGTTCTGCGCATCGCCGCCGGAAATCATGCGCTGGATGCCCAGCACCACCGGGTACATGTTCTCGTCGGTGGTCACCAGCAGCGGCCACAGATACTGGTTCCAACCGTAGATGAACTGGATCACGAACAGCGCGGCGATCGAGGTCGACGACAGTGGCACCAGCACGTCCTTGAAGAAGCGCAGCGGACCGGCGCCGTCCATGCGCGCGGCCTCGACCAGTTCATCGGGCACGGTCAGGAAGAACTGGCGGAACAGGAAGGTGGCGGTGGCCGAGGCGATCAGCGGCACGATCAGGCCTGCGTAGGTGTTCAGCATGCCCAGATCGGACACCACCTTGTAGGTCGGGCTGATGCGCACTTCCACCGGCAGCATCAGCGTGACGAAGATGGCCCAGAAGAAGAAGTCCTTGAACGGGAAGCGGAAGTACACCAGCGCAAAGGCCGACAGCAGCGAGATCGTGATCTTGGCCAGCGCGATGCCCAGCGCCGTGACCAGGCTGACGAACATCATGTGCGCCACCGGCGCCTTGCTGCCCGCCTGCGCGCCGCCGCCGGACAGCGCGGTGGCGATGTTCTCCCAGAAATGGCCACCCGGCAGCAGCGGCATCGGCGCCTGCACGATGGCCTGGGCCGTGTGGCTGGACGCCACGAAGGTGAGGTAGACCGGGAACGCCACCACCAGCACGCCGATCAGCAGCACGGCGTGCGAGATGAAGCGGCCCCATCGATCGCGTTCGACCATCAGTAGTTCACCCGGCGTTCGACATAACGGAACTGGATCACCGTGAAGGCCACGACGATCACCATCAGCACCACCGACTGGGCGGCCGAGCCGCCCAGGTCCAGGCCCTTGAAGCCGTCGTAGTACAGCTTGTAGACCAGGATCTCGGTCTCCTTGCCCGGGCCGCCGTGGGTGGACGCGTCGACGATCGCGAAGGTGTCGAGGAACACGTAGACGACGTTGACCACCAGCAGGAAGAAGCTGGTCGGCGACAGCAGCGGGAAGATGATGGTCCAGAAGCGCCGCCAGGGCCGTGCGCCGTCGATCGCCGCGGCCTCGATCAGCGATTTCGGAATCGACTGCAGTCCGGCCAGGAAGAACAGGAAGTTGTAGGAGATCTGCTTCCACACCGCGGCCATCACGATCAAGGCCATCGCCTGGTTGCCGTTGAGCAAGTGGTTCCAGTCGTAGCCGGCCGCACGCAGGTACCAGGCCACGACGCCGATGCTGGGCGCGAACATGAACAGCCACAACACGCCGGCCACCGCGGGCGCCACCGCATAAGGCCAGATCAGCAGGGTCTTGTAGGTCGTCGCACCGCGGATCACGCGGTCGGCCATGGTTGCCAGCAGCAGGCTCAGGCCCAGGCCGATCACCGCCACCAGCACCGAGAACACCGCGGTGGTCTTGAAGCTCTCGAAGTACGTGGCATCACCGAACAGCCGGCGGAAGTTGTCCAGCCCGGTCCATTCGACGCTGGTGCCGAACGCATCCTGCTGCTGCAGCGATTGCAGCAGCGCCTGGCCCGCGGGCCAGAAGAAGAACACCGCGATGATGATCACCTGGGGCGCCAACAGCACCCAGGGCAACCACAGCGACTTGAAGCGAACCCGTTTTTCTGTTGTCAAGTCAGCCCTTGTTCGCCTTCTCGAAACGATCGAGCAACTCGTTGCCGCGCTGCACGGCCGAGTCCAGCGCCTCCTTCGGCTGCTTCTTGCCGGACCAGACCTGTTCCAGTTCCTCGTCGATCACGGTGCGGATCTGCACCATGTTGCCCAGGCGGATGCCTCGCGACTTGTCGGTGGTCTTGCGGATCATCTGGTTCACGGCGATGTCGGTGCCGGGGTTCTTCTTGTAGAAGCCGCTCTTGTCGGTCAACTCGAACGCGGCCTTGGTGATCGGCAGGTAGCCGGTGCGCTGGTGGCTCCTGGCCTGCACCTCGGGGCTGGACAGGAAGTTGAAGAAGGCCGCCACGCCCTTGTACTCGGCCGCCTTCTTGCCGGACATGACCCACAGGCTGGCGCCGCCGATCACGGTGTTCTGCGGCGCGCCGGTGACGTCGGGGTAGTAGGGCAGCGGCGCCATGCCGTAGGCGAACTTGGCGTTCTTGGCCACGTTGCCGTAGAGCGCCGAGGTGCCGGTGAACATCGCGCATTCACCCGAGGGGAAGGTGGCGTCCGCCGTATTGCCGCGGCCCTTGTAGACGAACAGGCCCTGCTTGCTCATGTTGGCCAGATTCTCGATGTGGCGCAGGTGCAGCGGCGTGTTGATCGCCAGCCGCGTGTCCAGCCCGCCAAAGCCGTTGTTCTTGGTCGCGAACAGCGTGTTGTGCCAGGCCGAGAAGCTTTCCAGCTGGGTCCAGCCCTGCCAGCTGGTGGTGAACGGGCACTTGTGCCCGGAGGCCTTCAGCTTGGCCGCGGCCAGTGCCACTTCGGGCCAGGTGCCCGGCGCCTTCTCGGGGTCCAGGCCGGCGGCCTTGAACGCATCCTTGTTGTAGTAGAAGATCGTCGTCGAGCTGTTGAACGGCAGGCTCAGCATCTGGCCGTTCGGCGCGGTGTAGTAGCCGGCCACCGCCGGCACATAGGCCGTCGGGTCGAACTTCAGGCCCGATTCCTTCATCACCTGCGCCACCGGCACGATGGCGCCCTTGCTGGCCATCATCGTCGCGGTGCCGACCTCGAACACCTGCAGCACATGCGGCGCGTTGCCGGCGCGGAAAGCGGCGATGGCCGCCGTCATTGACTGGTCGTAGCTGCCCTTGAAGGTGGCCACCACCTTGTAGTCCTTCTGGCTGGCATTGAACTCGTTGGTGAGGTCGTTGACCCATTCGCCCAGCGAGGCGCCCATCGAGTGCCACCACTGGATCTCGGTCTGCGCACGCGCGGGCAGCGCGCAGGCGGCCAACGCGGCTGCGAGGGCAACAAAGCGGAAGGTCGATTTCATGAAGTCTCCGTGAATCACTGCGGGCAAAGCCGCGCAGTGTGTCCGTGTTTTGTGACAGCCCCGTTTCTGTCATATCCAGGTCGGGCCGGGCAACGGGATAAACCCGTCGGCGAGGTGTGGACAGACCCGGGGGCTGACCCGGAGGCATTGCTGCGCTGCGGTACCATCGCACCTCAGGTGCCGTCACAGGCGACGCTGCATTCCTTTCATGCCTTCCGGCGCCTGTCAACCCATGAACGCACCGCTAGCCATCCCCTCGTTGACGCCCGCCGACGAACACGACGCAGCCGCTCCGCGCCTGCGCGAAATTCCCTACAACTACACCTCGTTCTCCGACCGCGAGATCGTCATCCGGCTGCTGGGCTCCCGCGCCTGGGAGGTGCTGAATCATTTGCGCGACGAGCGCCGCACCGGCCGCTCCGCCCGCATGCTGTACGAGGTGCTGGGCGACATCTGGGTGGTGCAGCGCAACCCCTACCTCGAAGACGACCTGCTCGACAACCCGAAGCGCCGGCAACTGCTGATCGACGCGCTGCACCACCGGCTCAACGAAGTGGAGCGCCGCCGCACGCCCGATGCCGATGCGGCGCGTGACAGCCATGTCGGCGAACTGCTGACGCAGGCCCGCGCGGCCGTGGAGCGCTTCAAGACGCATTTCTCGACGGTGTGGGACCTGCGCCAGAAGGCCCGCAAGGTGCTGGGCAAGCAGACTGAGAAGGACAACATCAAGTTCGACGGCTTGTCGCGCGTCTCGCATGTCACCGATGCCACCGACTGGCGCGTCGAGTACCCCTTCGTCGTGCTGACGCCCGACACCGAAGCCGAGATGGCCGGCCTGGTGAAGGGCTGCGTCGAACTCGGCCTGACGATCATTCCGCGCGGCGGCGGCACCGGCTACACCGGCGGCGCGGTGCCGCTGACCTGGAAGAGCGCGGTGATCAACACCGAGAAGCTCGAACAGATGACCGAGGTCGAGCTGGTCGACCTGCCCGGCTGCGCCAAGCCGGTGCCGACGATCTGGACCGGTGCCGGCGTGGTCACGCAGCGCGTGGCCGATGCGGCTGAGCGCGCGGGTTATGTCTTCGCGGTCGATCCCACCTCGGCCGAGGCTTCCTGCGTCGGCGGCAATGTGGCGATGAACGCCGGCGGCAAGAAGGCCGTGCTGTGGGGCACCGCGCTCGACAACCTGGCCAGCTGGCGCATGGTGACACCCGATGCCAAGTGGCTGGAGGTGCTGCGCCTCGATCACAACCTCGGCAAGATCCACGACGCGCCGATGGCCAGCTTCGAACTGCGCTGGTTCGATGCCTCGGGCCAGAAGCTCGAGCGCAAGGAACGGCTCGATATTCCCGGCAGCACCTTCCGCAAGGAAGGCCTGGGCAAGGACGTCACCGACAAGTTTCTCGCCGGCCTGCCCGGCATCCAGAAGGAAGGCTGCGACGGCCTGATCACCAGCGCGCGCTGGATCGTGCACCGCATGCCCAAGCACGTGCGCACGGTGTGCCTGGAGTTCTTCGGCAACCCGCGCGAGGCGGTGCCCTCGATCGTCGAGATCAAGGACTACATGTTCGAGCAGACGCGCCAGGGCGGCGCGATCCTGGCCGGGCTGGAGCACCTGGACGACCGCTACCTGAAGGCGGTGGGCTACGCCACCAAGAGCAAGCGCGGCACGCTGCCGAAGATGGCCTTGTTCGGCGACATCGTCGGCGACGATGAAATCGCCGTGGCACGCGCCACCAGCGAGGTGGTGCGCATCGCCAACTCGCGCAGCGGCGAGGGCTTCGTTGCCGTGTCGGCCGACGCACGCAAGAAGTTCTGGCTCGACCGCAAGCGCACCGCGGCGATCGCCAAGCACACCAACGCCTTCAAGGTCAACGAAGACGTGGTGATCCCGCTCGACCGCATGGGCGAGTACACGCTGGGCATCGAGCGCATCAACATCGAGCTGAGCCTGCGCAACAAGCTGCAGTTGCTGGACCGGCTCGAGGCCTTCTTTGCCACCGGCCGCCTGCCGCTGGGCAAGACCGACGACGCCAGCGAGATCCCCAGCGCCGAGCTGCTGGAGGACCGAGTGCAGCAGGCTTTGGCCGAGGTTCGCGAAGTGCGCGCGCTGTGGCAGCACTGGCTGAGCAATCTCGACGTCGCTCCCCTGCCGGATGGCGGCGAGGGCGGCCGCAGCTTCTTCGAGCAGCTGCAGGACAAGACGCTGCGCGCCAGCTGGCGGCAGCAGGTGCTGAAGACGCTGCAGGCGCTGTTTGCCGGCGAGGCCTTCGCGCCCATCCTCGGCGAGTGCAAGCGCATCCACCAGGAGGTGCTGCGCGGCCGCGTCTGGGTGGCGCTGCACATGCATGCCGGCGACGGCAACGTGCACACCAACATCCCCGTCAACTCCGACAACTACGAGATGCTGCAAACCGCCCACGAGGCGGTGGCCCGCATCATGGCGCTGGCACGCAGCCTGGGCGGCGTGATCTCGGGCGAGCATGGCATCGGCATCACCAAGCTCGAGTTCCTGACCGACGCAGAAACCACGCCCTTTGCCGATTACAAGGCCCGCATCGACCCCGAGGGCCGCTTCAACAAGGGCAAGCTGCTGCGCGGCGCGTCCTTGAAGCTGCTGGGCGACGACGTGCATGCTGCCGACCTGAGCCATGCCTACACGCCCAGCTTCGGGCTGATGGGGCATGAGTCGCTGATCATGCAGCAGAGCGACATCGGCGCTATCGCCGACAGCATCAAGGACTGCCTGCGCTGCGGCAAGTGCAAGCCGGTGTGTGCGACCCATGTGCCGCGCGCCAACCTGCTGTACAGCCCGCGCAACAAGATCCTGGCCACCTCGCTGCTGGTCGAAGCCTTCCTCTACGAAGAACAGACCCGCCGCGGCGTCAGCCTGGCGCACTGGGAAGAATTCGAAGACGTCGCCGACCACTGCACGGTCTGCCACAAGTGCCTGTCGCCATGCCCGGTGAAGATCGATTTCGGCGACGTGTCGATGAACATGCGCAACCTGTTGCGCAAGATGGGGCAGAAGAGCTTCCGACCGGCGGCTGCGCTGCAATCGGCCTTCATCGGCATCACCAGCCCGCAGGCCATCCGCATCGGCCATGCCTTGACGAACATCAGCTTCAAGGCCCAGCGCCTGGCGCACGACGTGATGAAGCTCGCCGCGCGCAAGCAGACCATCGCACCACCATCGACCGTGGGCACGGCGCCGATCAAGCAGCAGGTGATCCACTTCATCAACAAGAAGATGCCGGGTGGCCTGCCGAAGAAGACCGCCCGCGCGCTGCTGGACATCGAGGACAAGGACTACGTCCCGATCATCCGCGACCCCCAGGCCACCACCTCGGAAACCGAAGCGGTGTTCTATTTCCCGGGCTGCGGCTCGGAGCGCCTGTTCAGCCAGGTCGGCCTGGCCACGCAGGCGATGCTGTGGCATGCCGGCGTGCAAACGGTGCTGCCGCCGGGCTACCTGTGCTGTGGCTACCCGCAGCGCGGCTCGGGCCAGTTCGACAAGGCCGAGAAGATCATCACCGATAACCGGGTGCTGTTCCACCGTGTGGCCAACACGCTGAACTACCTGGACATCAAGACCGTGGTGGTCAGCTGCGGCACCTGTTACGACCAGCTGCAGGGCTACAAATTCGAGGACATGTTCCCCGGCTGCCGCATCATCGACATCCACGAGTACCTGCTGGAGAAGAAGATCACCTTGCCGGCAGCAGGCCAGGGTGGCTACCTCTACCACGACCCGTGCCACAGCCCGCTGAAGCTGCAGGAGCCGATGAAGACGGTGAAGGCGCTGGTCGGCGACGGCGTGCTGGAGAGCAAGCGCTGCTGCGGCGAAAGCGGCGGGCTGGCGATGTCGCGGCCCGACGTGTCCACGCAGATCCGCTTCCGCAAGGAAGAAGAACTCCGCAAGGGCGAAGCTGCGCTGCGCGACGCGGGCGCGCTGGCGCCGGCGCAGAACGTCAAGATCCTGACCTCCTGCCCGAGCTGCCTGATGGGCCTGAGCCGCTACGAAGACGACCTGAGCAGCGGCCTGCTCGAAGCCGACTACATCGTCGTCGAGATGGCCCGCAAGATCCTCGGTGAAGGCTGGCTGCAGGACTACGTGGCGCGGGCCAATGCCGGCGGCATCGAGCGGGTGCTGGTGTGAGCCCCTTGCCTCATTGTTCGTAAGCAATTGCGCCGCATGCTTTGGTGCGGCGCAGCATGGTTTGGTGCCTCCACTGCGGGGCCTTTGCGTTTCGGCGGTGCGCGCGGAAGCGTGCAGACACCAACATTTGCGAACAACTGGTTCTTGGGGCCTGGTTTGACCTAGGTATAACCCTTGCATTGCCGAGTGCGTGAGCTTTGTCACGCCGGGCCGAGGGAGATCAAATGCGGGAATCTGAAATCTGGGCACTGTTGATTGGTGCCGTTGTTGCGATTGTTTTTGTCATGCTGCGGCGCCGATCTGATTGAGTCGCCGTCTCCACCACCCGGCCCGCGGTGGCAGCCCCGCCGCAGGCCCGGGGGCTACACTGCAGCGGCCCGTTTCTCGAATGCTCCGCCATGGCCCGCGCCCCCGTTTCCACACCCCAACCGACCGACCTCACGCTGCACCAGGCCTCTCGATTGCTCGAGGTGGCCTTTGACGATGGTTCGTCGTTCCGGATTCCATTTGAACTGCTGCGCGTCTATTCCCCCTCCGCTGAAGTCCAGGGCCATGGCCCCGGCCAGGAAGTCCTGCAGACCGGCAAGCGCGATGTCGGCATCACCGGCATCGAGGCGGTGGGCCATTACGCCGTGCAGCCCACCTTCACCGATGGGCACAGCACGGGCATCTTCAGCTGGGCGTACCTGCACCACCTCGGCTCGCAGCAGCAGGAGCTCTGGCAGCGCTATCTGCAGCGCCTGGCCGAGGCCGGCGCCGACCGCGACACGCCGACGGTTGTCGCCGCCGCGCCCGCCGGCGGCTCCTGCGGCCACCACGGCCACTGATCCAGCAGTCCAGACCGCCATGGCCCAGACCCACTTCGGCTACCAGAGCGTCGACGAGACCGAGAAGGCGCGCAAGGTGCGCGGTGTGTTCGACTCGGTCGCCGCGCGCTACGACATCATGAACGACCTGATGTCGATGGGACTGCACCGCGCCTGGAAGGCCTACACCGTTGCGGTGGCGCAGGTGAAGCCGGGCCACCAGGTGCTGGACATCGCCGGCGGCACCGGCGATCTGGCCAAGGCTTTTGCCGCCCAGGTCGGCCCCGAGGGCTCGGTGCTGCACACCGACATCAACGAAACCATGCTGCGCACCGGCCGCGACCGCCTGCTCGATGCCGGCCTGTCGCTGCCCACCGCCACCTGCGATGCCGAGCGCCTGCCCTTGCGCAGCAACAGCTTCGACCGCGTCAGCGTGGCCTTCGGCCTGCGCAACATGACGCACAAGGAGGCCGCGCTGGCCGAGATGTGCCGTGTGCTCAAGCCCGGCGGCCGCTTGCTGGTGCTGGAGTTCTCCAAGGTCGCGGAGCCGCTGCGCAAGCCCTACGACTGGTACTCGCTGAACGTGCTGCCGCTGATGGGCAAGCTGGTGGCCAACGACGGCGACAGCTACCGCTACCTCGCCGAATCGATCCGCATGCACCCCGGCCAGCAGGAACTCAAGGCCATGATGAAGAGCGC
>NZ_DATILJ010000078.1:0-2505 GCF_035476535.1 Aquabacterium sp. | reverse complement strand
CGCCGCCTGGCTGACCGAACTGGCGTTGCTGGTGGACTGCGACTGGATCATGTCCAGCGCCGCGATGATGTCGGCCGGCCCGGCCGCATAGCCGATGCGCCAGCCGGTCATCGCGTAGGTCTTGGACACGCCGTTGACGATCACGGTGCGGTCGCGCAGCGCGGGCTCGATGGCCAGAAGATGCGGGCCGGGTTGGCCGTCGAAGCGGATGTGTTCGTAGATGTCGTCGGTCAGGACCATCACCTGCGGATGGCGCAGCAGCACGTCGGCCAGCGCGCGCAGGCGCTGCGCGCTGTAGGTGGCACCGGTGGGATTGGTCGGCGCGTTGAGAATCAGCCAGCGGGTGCGAGGCGTGATCGCCGCCTCCAGAACTTCCGCCGAGAGACAGAAGTCCTCCTCCTCGCGGCAAGAGACGACGACGGGTGTGCCGTCGCAGGCCAAGGTCATGTCCGGGTAAGAGACCCAGTACGGCGCCGGGATGATGACCTCATGGCCCTCCTCCAGCGTGACTGCCAGCGTGTTGAAGATCGCGTGCTTGGCACCGCAGGTCACGATGATGTCGTTCGGCCGGTACGACAGGCCGTTTTCCCGCTCGAACTTCTGCGCGATGGCGGCGCGCAATGCGGACGTACCGGCGGTCTGCGTATAGCGCGTCTCGCCGCGCATGATGGCTTCGCAAGCGGCGCGGCGGATGTGTTCCGGTGTCTCGAAGTCCGGCTCGCCCACCACCAGGTTGACGATGTCGCGGCCTTCGCGGCGCAACTGGGCCGCGCGGTCCTGGGCGGCGCTGGTCGGCGAAGGCTTGATGCGGCGCATGCGCGCCGAGATGCGGGAAGCGCTCACGGTGTGTCCTTGGGAAACGGGTCAAACCGATGGTAGGCAGCGATCTGGGCGCACGCCAAGACGGTTTTCGTCTTCGCCTATAGCCCCGCCTTATGGGCCCGCACGCTCCCCGACTGCGAGTGGGTCGCTGCCCCCCGAGGGGGCCGCAGTCGCCTTGGGGCGGCCCTGCGGCGACTGGCTGGGGATAGTGCCCATTGACCCTGGCCCGTGCCTTGCTAGATTCGGTGCAACAACACCCCCCCCGCGAACCCCCAGTGAACCTGCGCCGGTTGAAATATTTCGTGAAGATCGTCGATGTCGGCAGCGTGACGCAGGCGGCGGAGCTGCTGCACATCGCCCAGCCCGCGCTCAGCCAGCAGCTCGCCACCCTCGAAGGCGAGTTTCGCCAGCAATTGCTCATCCGCAGCGGCAAGGGTGTCACGCCCACCGAAGCGGGCAAGGTGCTGTATCGCCATGCCCAGCAGATTCTTCGCCAGTTCGAACAGGCCCAGGCCGAAGTGCGCAACGCCGGCCAGACACTCACCGGCAAGGTGTCGGTCGGCCTGGCGCCTGGCACCGCCGCTTCGCAGCTGTCGCTTCCCCTGTTGAAGGCGGTGCGATCGCGCTACCCCGACGTGCTGCTGCACCTGAACGAAAACTTCGGCACGACGCTTACCGAGCTGATCGTCAACGGCCGAATGGACATGGCCGTCCTGTACGGTGGCCAGGCGATGGTGGGCCTGTCGTTCCTGCCGCTGTTGCATGAAGAGTTGGTGCTGGTGGGGCCGCGCGAGATGGCCATCAGCGGGGCCGAAGTCGAACTGGCGGCGCTGGGCAGCCTGGAGCTGCTGCTGCTGCGGCCGCACAACGTGGTGCGCAAACTCGTCGACGAAGCCTTCATGCGCGCGCGGCTAACGCCCAACGTGGTGGCCGAAATCGAATCGACCTCCAACCTGGTGGCCGCCGTGGCCAACGGGCTGGGCGCCACCATCCTCCCCATGTCGGCCGCGCACCTGGTCGCCAAGGCATGCGACGCTCGGTTGTGCCGCATCGTGAACCCGGTGATCGAAGTACCGCTGTCGCTGTGCACCTCGGACAACTTGCCGCTGTCGCAGCCGGCGCTCGCCGTCAAGGGCATCCTGATGGAGCTGGCGGCCGACCTGGCGCTCAACATCGGTGCCACGCAATCGCTGGAACTTGAAGAGGGCTTGCCGGCGCCATGACGGTCAATTTCAAAACACTGAACAGCTTCGTGAAGGCCGTCGACTCGCGCAGCCTGTCGGCCGCGGCCAGCCTGCTGCACATCGCCCAGCCCGCGCTCAGCCAGCAGATCAGCCTGCTGGAGGCGCACTTCAATCGCAAGCTGCTGATCCGCTCCAACGTCGGCGTCACACCGACCGAAGCCGGCCGCGAGCTGTACCGCCACGCGGTGCTGATGCTCAAGCAGCTCGAGCAGGCCGAGTTCGAAGTGCCGCGCACCGCCAACATCGTCACCGGCACGGTTTCGGTGGGCCTGGCGACCTACAGCAGCACGTCGGTGTTGTCCACGCCGCTGCTCAAGCGAGTGCGCCAGGAATATCCGCACGTCAACCTGTTCATCAACGACAACTTCGGCCTGGTGCTGAGCGAAATGGTGATGTCCGGCGGAATGGACATGGCAGTGATCTACGGCACCCCGGCGAC
>NZ_DATILJ010000077.1:0-4107 GCF_035476535.1 Aquabacterium sp. | reverse complement strand
ATCCGCTTCGAGCTCGAGGCCCGGGCCAACGACGAGACCTGGACGCGCCACTTCCCGTCCCGCACGATGCGATCGCGCCTGCAGTTGCAGGCCAGCCAGGTGCTGGAATCCTTCGGCCCGGTGCGGCTGGCCTTCGAGGTGCACGAAGTCCAGGGCCGCTTCGAGATGCGACTCAGGCGCCTGCAGCTGCTGGGCATTCCCTGCCCCCGCTGGCTGATGCCGCAGATCGTGGCCCATGAAACCGGGCAGGGCGACCAGCTGCACTTCCATGTCGAGGCCGCGCTGCCGGGGCTGGGGCGCGTGGCAGGCTACCGCGGCCACCTGGTCATTCCGCCGTGACGCCGCCATGAAAAAGGCCCCGCACTCCGGGGCCCGTCGATCGGTGTGAGCCGAAGGATCAGTTGCTGCTGTACTTCTCGGCCCGGAAGTCGTCGTGGCAGCCCTTGCAGGAACTGCCGACGGCGCCAACGGCGGTCTTCAGCTGATCGAGGCTGCCGGTCTTGGCCGCGGCATCCAGCTTGGCGACCTCGGCAATCATCTTCTCGGCCGCTTCCTTGAACTTGGCGTTCTGGCTCCAGACCTCGGGCTTTGCGCGGGTCGGTGCGCCCTTGTCGGTGCCGTCGCCGAACGCGGTGTAGGGCAGTCGCGACAGCGTCGCGACGATCTGTGCGTTGTCCGCGGCGACCTTGGCGTCGAACGGCGCCTTGCCTTGCGTCATTGCGGCGATGCGGCCGAAATGGTTGCCCATCAGGGTCAGCGCACTCTGGCGGTACTTGATGGCATCTTCGGGTTTCTGGAACTGGGCGGCAGCGGGCAGGCTGGCCAGTGCACCAAGGGCCGTGACAGTGGCCACGAGCAGACGTTTCATGCGGGATCCTCCGGGCTAGATAGGCTGGGGCGGCCCTGGCGGTCAAGCTGGGCGTCGGGCAGTGTACGTGGGCGATGGCCGCGGTATTCCACGGGACTTGCCCGAGGGTGATCTTGCGGTTCCGGGCGTTTCCCTGGCTGCGCCAGCCATGGCCATGGGCTATCGTCACGAGCTTCACAGCCTGATCGCCAAGGATCCGTGCGCATGACCGAGCCCGCCGAACTCCGTCCCGTCCGCGTGTGGGACCTTCCCACACGCTGCTTCCACTGGCTGCTGGCCGCGGCCGTGCTTGGGCAGGTGATCACCGGCACGATCGGCGGCAACGCGCTGGTCTGGCACATCCGGCTGGGCCTGCTGGTGCTGGCGCTGCTGGTGTTCCGGCTGCTGTGGGGCGTGGTGGGGGGGCGCTGGTCGCGCTTCGCGAGCTTCGTTCGCATGCCGGGCGCGGTGCTGCGCTACCTGCGCGGCGAGCACCGCGCGGGTGACCACTTCGAGGTCGGCCACAACCCGCTGGGCAGCTTCTCGGTGCTGGCGATGCTGGCGATGCTGATCGTGCAGGTGGCCACCGGGCTGTTCGCCGATGATGAGATCGCCACCACCGGGCCATTGAACCGCTTCGTGAGCACTGCCACCGGCCTGCAGGCCACCGCCTGGCACAAAGGCTGGGGGCAGTGGATCATCATCGGCCTGGTGGTGCTGCACCTGGCTGCAATCCTGTTCTATGCGCTGCGCGGCAGCAACCTGGTCAAGCCGATGCTGAATGGCGACAAGCAGCTGCCGGCCGATGTGCCCGCGGCCGCTGACACGCCCCGTACGCGCCTGCTGGCGCTGGTGCTGGTCGTGTTGTGCGCAGGGCTGTCGCTGTGGATCGCCCGGCTGGGCGGTTAGACTCATCGCACCCCTGGCTTCACCGATTCGATGCAGTCGCCTGTCATTCGTCTGCAGACGCCCGATTCCCCGGCGCTGCTGGAAGCCACGCGCGAGATCTTTCGCGAGTACGCGCAGGGCCTGGGAGTCGACCTGTGCTTCCAGAATTTCGATCAGGAGCTGGCCACGTTGCCAGGTGACTACGCGCCGCCCCAAGGCGCGCTGCTGCTGGCCTTCGTCGACGATGAACTGGCCGGTTGCGGCGCGCTGCGGCCCGTGGCCGATGTCGACTACGCCAATGCTTGCGAAATGAAGCGCTTGTACGTGCGCCGCGCGTTCCGGCGCTTCGGCCTCGGCCGCATCCTGGCCCAGGCGCTGATGGACCGCGCCACCGAAGCCGGCTACTCGGCGCTGCTGCTCGATACGCTGGACGACATGGAGGCCGCCCGCGGGCTGTACGAATCGCTGGGCTTCGAGACCATTCCGCCGTACTACTTCAACCCGATCGCCGGCGCGCATTACCTGAAGGCCGAGCTCGGCTGACCCGGAGCCCCTTGCATGAACCCGTTCAGCAGGCTGATGAAATCCGCCGGCAGCCAGCCGCCGCTGGGCTGCTGGGTGATGTCGGCCAGCGCCATCGTCGTCGAAGCCATGGGCCATGCCGGATTCGACTGGGGCGTGATCGACATGGAGCACACGCCGCTGGAGATGATGGGCGTGATGCACATGCTGCAGGCGGTGGGCAACACCCGCATGCTGCCGGTGGTGCGGGTGCCGTGGAACGATGCGGTGATGGTCAAGCGTGTGCTCGACGCCGGCGCGACGACGGTGCTGTTCCCGATGGTGCAGGACGCCGATGAAGCCCGCCGCGCGGTGGCCGCCACGCGCTTCCCGCCCGAAGGCGTGCGCGGCATCGCCGCAATGAGCCGCGCCTCGCGCTTCGGCACCACGCCGAACTACCTGCAGACGGCGAACCAGCAGATCGGCGTGATCGTGCAGATCGAAAGCGCGGCGGCCGTCGCGCAGATCGAAGCCATCGCCGCCGTGCCTGGCATCGATGCGCTGTTCGTCGGCCCAGCCGATCTGGCGGGCAGCCTGGGCCTGCCCGGCGAGACCACGCACGCCAAGGTGCTGAGCCTGATCGCCGAGGCCGTGCAACGCGCCAAGGCGGTGGGCAAACCGATCGGCACGCTGGCGCTGACGCAGGACGCCGCGACGCGCTACCGTGCGATGGCCTTCGATTACCTGGCCGTGGCGGCCGACCTGAGCCTGGTGATGCAGGGCGCGGCGGCGACGCTGCGCGCGCTGCGCACCCAGGACGGTAGCGGCCACGTGCACACGCTGAACCGCGGCACCCAGACCGATGCCACGCCTTGAGCGCAGATCCTTCCGAATCCTTCCCCGCGAGACCTCATGACCACACCTTCTTCTCCTGTTGAGCTGCATGCCGGTGAACTGCAATTGGCCCTGCGCCCCGATCTCGGTGCCAGCATTGCGGGCTTCTGGCGGGCTGGCCTGCCGGTGCTGCGCAGCGGTGATGCGGCGGTGCTCGACAAGCCGAATGCCGGCGCCGGTTTTGCGATGGCGCCGTACAGCAACCGGCTGGGCTTCGGACGCTTTCGCTGGCAGGGCCAGGATCACACGGTGCGGCCGAACTACGAAGGCTCGCCGCACCCGATGCACGGCGTGGCCTGGCAACGGCCGTGGACCGTGATCCGTCAGAGCGACGCCGAAGCCGAACTGCGCTACGAGCACACGGCCGATGCCGACTGGCCCTTCGACTTCTCGGTGCTGCAGCGCGTGGTGCTGACGCCGGCCGCGCTGGAGCTGCAGCTGTCGTTCACCAACACCGCCACGCTGCCGCAGCCGGCGGGCCTGGGCTGGCATCCGTATTTCCCCAAGCGCTCGCGCAGCCGGCTGCACATCGAAGTGGCCGAGCGCTGGGAGGCCGATGTGAACCAGTTGCCCACGCGCAAGGTGGCCCAGGCCAGCATCGATGGCGATGTCGCCCACCTGGCCTTCGACAACTGCTTTGGCGGCTGGCATGGCGCGGCGCGCATCCGCGACGAGAAGCTGTCGTTGCGCCTGAGCTCGTCGCTGCCCTACCTGGTGGTCTACACGCCGGCCGATCGCGACTACTTCTGCATCGAGCCGGTCAGCCATGTCAACAACGCCTTCCACCTCGCTGAACCCGCCAGCCATGGCCTGCAAAACCTGCTGCCGGGAGAGGTGTTCGAGGCCTGGATGAAGCTCGAGGTGGCGACGATCTGATGCTGACGCTCCAATCGAGCGCTATCGAAGCGCTGCCGGTGCCGCCGTCGGTGCTGGGTGAATCGCCGTTCTGGCATCCGGACGAGCAGCGGCTGTACTGG
>NZ_DATILJ010000076.1:0-23300 GCF_035476535.1 Aquabacterium sp. | reverse complement strand
AACGTCGCGATCGCGCTGCTCGCGAACACGCTGGCGACGGTGGGCGGCCTGTACATCCTGATCGAGGTGTTCGGCCCGATCAGCGGCGCGCACTTCAACCCGGCGGTCTCGCTGGTGATGGCCGTGCGCGGCGCGTTGCCGCGGGGCTTGCTGCTGCCGTACATCGCTGCGCAGCTGGTCGGCGCGATGCTCGGTGCCTGGCTTGCACACGCGATGTTCGACATGAGCATCCTGCAGTTCTCGACCAAGGTGCGGGCCGGCGCGGGGCAGTGGATCGCCGAAGCCGTGGCCACCTTCGGGCTGCTGCTGGTCATCCTGCGCGCGCCGGCGAACCGGGTCGCTGCGATGGTCGCTGCCTACATCGGCGCGGCGTACTGGTTCACGGCGTCGACGTCGTTCGCCAACCCGGCCGCCGCGTTCGGGCGCATGTTCAGCGACAGCTTCGCCGGCATCGCACCGGCCAGCGTGCCCGGCTTTGTCATCGCTCAGCTGCTCGGCGCGGGCTTGGCCGCCCTCGTGAACCGGGTGCTCGGCGGTGAGACAGCGCACGCAGCGTCGAATAGTCCTGCGGCAACGTCCGCCACATCAACGGAGCCTCGCCATGCCTGACGTGACGATCTATCACAACCCGGCCTGCGGAACCTCGCGCAATACGCTGGCGCTGATCCGCCATGCCGGCATCGAACCCCTGGTGATCGAGTACCTGAAAACGCCGCCTCCCCAAGCCGCGCTGCAGTGGCTCATCGCGGCTATGGGCATCAGCGTGAGGGCGCTGCTGCGCGAGAAGGGCACGCCCTACGCTGAGTTGCAGTTGGGCGATCCGAAGTGGTCCGACACCGAGTTGCTGGACTTCATGCAGCAGCATCCGATCCTGATGAACCGGCCGATCGTCGTCACACCGCTCGGCGCGAAGCTGTGCCGCCCGTCCGAGGCGGTGCTGGAGATCTTGCCGGTGCCGAAACTTGCGCCGTTCACGAAGGAGGACGGTGAGGCCGTGATCGACGATGGAAAGCGGCGAGGCTGACAGTCCGACCGAGTGGTACGGGGCGCAACCTCGTCATGCTCACCGGCGAAGGCGCCTGCACCGTCAAGGCCTTGAACCGCACGCTCAACGAGCACGCGAACCAGTTGCTCGCCTCGATGAGCGAGCGTGAGCGCGCCGCCGTCTGAACGAAAGGAATCCAGATCATGTCCGTAGCCACCACCATCTCCCCGCGCCAGGCCGCTCCAGCCGATTGGCCGCTCGTTTCTGATCTGCTCCCGGTCGCGGTGCTGGGCGCAGGGCCTGTCGGTCTGGCAGCGGTCGCACGACTGATGGAGCGTGGCTTGCCATTCGTCGTGCTGGAGGCCGGCCCGCAGGTCGGTGCGAACGTGCTCGACTACGGGCATGTACGGCTGTTCTCGCCATGGCAGTACAACGTCGACCCAGCGATGGCCAAGCTGCTGCAAGCCACCGGCTGGCAGGCGCCGGCGGCGAGCGAGTTGCCGCTGGCAGGCGAGGTGGTCACGCGCGTGCTGCAACCCTTTGCGGCACTCCCGCAGGTGAGCTCGGCGCTGCATCTGAACACGCGTGTCGTGTCGGTCAGCCGCGAGGGCTTCGACAAGGTGAAGAGCGCGGGTCGCGACAAGGCGCCGTTCGTGATCCGTGCCGTGCGCGACGGCAAGCCGGTCGAGCTGCTGGCGCGGGCGGTCATCGATGCCACCGGGACCTGGCAGACGCCCAATCCGCTCGGCGCGAGCGGTCTCTTCGCCGAAGGCGAGCGCGAGGCGGCCGGGCAGATCGTCTACGGCATTCCCGACGTGTTGGGCGCCCATCGTGCCCGTTACGAGGGCAAACGCACGCTGGTGGTCGGGGCGGGGCACTCGGCGGCCAACGCGCTGCTGTCCCTTGCCGAACTGGCCCGGCAGTCGCCCGGCTCGCGGCTGGTGTGGGCGGTGCGCTCACCGGTGCTGACCCGCGTGTTCGGCGGTGGCGATGCCGACGCGCTGCCTGCGCGCGGCCAGCTCGGCGCTTCGCTGAAGGCCTTGCGTGACACCGGGGGGCTGGAATTCGTGAGTGGTCTGCGCATCACCGAATTGCGCCGAGAGGGCGGCACGCTGAGCGTGCTGGGTCTCGATGCGCAACGGCGCGTTGTCAGGCTCGACGGCATCGACGAAATCGTCTGTGCCACCGGGCAGCGGCCCGATCTCGCGCTGACGAGCGAGCTGCGCTTGAAGCTGGACCCGTGGCTCGAGTCCACCGAAGCGCTGGGTCCGCTGATCGATCCGAATGTGCACAGCTGCGGCACCGTGCGTCCGCACGGTCATCGTGAGCTCGCCCATCCCGAGCCGGGCTGGTACACGCTGGGGGTGAAGAGCTATGGGCGCGCACCCACCTTCCTGATGGCGACCGGCTTCGAACAAGCCAGATCGGTCGTCGCCGCCCTGGCGGGCGACCTCGCCGCGGCGGACCGCGTCGAACTGGACTTGCCGGAGACGGGTGTGTGCGGTTTGAGCCCGAGCCCGGACGATGCGGGTGCCTCAGGCAACTGCTGCGGGACGGCCCCGGCCGTCGAGGTTCAGGCGCTTGCGCCACCAAAGGCATCGGGCTGCGGGCCGAAGTCGTGCGGTGTCCAGCCGGAGTCCGTTCCGGCCGCAGCGGTCAAGGCTGCGAGCTGCTGCGGCTGACATGGCGCTCGGACGCTCGGGAACGGTGGCTGCGCTGGGCCTGGCGCAGACGCTCGCCTGGGCGTCCTCGTACTACCTGCCTGCGATGCTGGCGGCACCGATGGCGCGCGAGCTCGGTGTTGCGATGCCCACGGTGTTCGCTGCCTTCTCGGTGGCGCTGATCGTCTCGGCGCTGCTGGGTCCGCGATCGGGCCGCGCCATCGACCTCTGGGGTGGCAGGCCGGTGCTGATGGCGACGAACCTCGTCTTTGCGCTCGGCTTGATCGGCCTCGGCTTCGCGCAAGGTCCCGTCAGCCTGTTTGCCGCCTGGGTCGTGCTGGGCATCGGCATGGGCAGTGGTCTCTACGAGGCCGCGTTCGCCGCCTTGGTCCGGCTCTACGGCAAGGACTCGCGCAACACGATCACCGGCATCACGCTGGTGGCGGGGTTCGCAAGCACCGTCGGTTGGCCGCTATCGACCTTGCTCGAGGCCCACATCGGTTGGCGAGGGGCGTGCTTCGCATGGGCTGCGCTGCATCTGTTGCTCGGTCTGCCGCTGAACGCGCTGCTGCCGCGTGCGCCGGCGCTGCACGCAACATCGGCCCCGCCGCAGGCCGCAGACATCGGGGGCCGCCCGTCCGCGTCGCTGCGGGCGACGATGGCCCTGTCGTTCGTGTTCGCGGCCACCGGGTTCATCAGCACGGCGATGGCCGCGCACTTGCCGCGTTTGCTTCAGGCCGCCGGCGTTTCCCTGGCTGGAGCCGTGCTCGTCGGCGCGCTGATCGGGCCTTCGCAGGTCGGCGCGCGGCTGCTGGAGTTCGGCCTCCTGCGCAAAGTTCATCCAGTGCGCTCGGCGCGGCTGGCCGCGGCGATGCATCCGCTGGGCGTGGCCGTGTTCGTGATCATCGGCGCACCGGCCGCGGCCGTCTTCGGCATCCTCCATGGTGCGGGCAACGGCATCCTGACGATCGCCAAGGGCACGCTGCCCCTGGTCCTCTTCGGCCCCCACGGCTACGGCCACAGGCAAGGGCTGCTGATGGTGCCGGCCCGCATCACGCAGGCGCTGTCGCCGTGGCTCTTCGGTCTGGCGCTCGACCGCTGGGGTGACGGCGCGCTGGCGGTGTCGGCGGTCGTCGGCCTGCTTGCCTTGCTGGCACTCTGCCTGCTGCCGAGCGTCAGCCCCGAGGCCACCATCACCGAGACATGCACGAGATCGTCCTGATGCGACCCTGCGCCTTGCCCGGTGTCGTCGGGCCGCAGCGCGCTCATCAAGGCATACGATGTTGCACCCGCTGCAGGCGCGTAAGCTGTTTGTCCGGGGTATCAGGCGAAGTCCACGCAGCGGCCCTCCAGGAGGCATGCCATGTCGCAACGTGTCAGGGTGGCTGCATTCGATGCGGTGGGCGGTCCGTCGAAACTGGCGAAGGCCGACGATGGCTTCTATGCCGGGCCGACCGATGCCGGCACCTATCGCATCTCGCATTGCGGCCAGCATTCCAGCCCGTCGTACCCGGTCTGGTCCAAGATTCGCTGGGGCTCGGCCATCAAGGAAGAAGGCGGCACCATCCTGGTGATGCATGGCGGGAAATGGCAGCCGTTGAGCACCTTGAGCCCGACCTTGACGCGTGCAGATCTCGTGCATCGCAACACGCAGCTTTATGGCAAGGCCGAGTTGCCGGCGACCTGGGTCTTCAACGACTTCGGCCACATCACCTGCTACTTCTACAACGACAAGAATGGCAATGGCCGGCTGGACAAGGACCTCGGCGAACGCATTCACACCGAGTATTTCCACACCACACCAAACGACGAGGCTGCCGATGCCGCGGGCAAACCGGTCAGCCTGTCGCCGTCGCACGGCTGCATTCACCTGAAGCCCAAGGACATTGACGAGTTGATTGCCAAGGGCTATTTCAAAGCGGGCAACAAGGTGGTCGTGCATCGCTACAGCGAGTCGGTGACCGCATGGGAGTTGGCTGCTGCCGCGGCAGTGCCCTTCGAGGTGCACTTCTTTCCGGGTGCCGAGCAGGTCATCGTGACCGGCCGGCGCCCGAACGGCGCCGGGCGCTGAGGCCACATGGGTGCTGCCCATGCAGCCCTTCGGCTGGCCGTGCTGTGGGGCGGCCTGGCCATCGGTGGCGCGGCACTGGCCGCGTGTCCGCAGGCTGCTGAACAGACAGCCCGGCATATGGTCGACCTGTTCGCGGCCCATCGGCTGTCCACCATGGCAGCCAAGGGTCTGCTGGGTCCCGATGGATCGGCCGTGCAACACGGCGCGTATTGGGAGGTCAGGGCCGACGCCTGCTTTGCGGGCATCGTGCTGCGGGCCCGGGCAGAAGACGAGTCGTCGGACGATGCTGAACTGCGGCTCAGGCCGGAAGCCGGCCTGGTGCTCGGCGATCTGGTCAAGTATCTGGGCCCATGGCAAGTGGTGTCGTCGAGCAAGACCTCGTCAGTCGCTTTCCGTGGGGCGGGCGCAGCGGGTTCATCGATGACGGTGTACGCGCTGCTGTTCACGCCCCAGCCATCACCCCGGTCGCCCGTGCTCCTGCTGCAGTTGCGTCGCGACGGTTCGGCCTCGCCTGCCGCACAGGACCGGCGCTAGCGGGCTCGGCGACGGCCGGCGCCACGGCCCCCGGCAGCGGTGCAGGCGCACGGACAGACGGGGGTCCCCTGGGCATGCGGGTCGGCAGCGGGCTGCACGTGGTCCGCTTCTTGCGAATTGCTGCGCCGGACTCTGCTCGACGTACCGATGCCATCTCGTACCAGGCCTGGGCCTGTTCGCTGTGCTGCCCTGTTGTTGTGCCGCGTGATCTGCGGGCTGATGGCCTTTCCCGCATGGGCCGACGCGCCAGCCCGCCCCACGCGGGTGCCGATGACGGCCATCAGCGCCGGCGACACCGCCTGGATGATCACGGCCACCGTGCTGGTGCTGCTGATGACGATCCCTGGGCTGGGGCTGTTCTACGCCGGCATGGTGCGCAAGAAGAACATCCTGGCCACGCTGGCGCAAACCTTTGCAGTGTGCGCGCTGGTCTCGCTGCTGTGGATGATGGTGGGCTACAGCCTGGCCTTCATGCCGGGGAGCGGCTGGCTGGGCGACCTGTCCGCACGTTGGTTGGATGCGCTGTACTTGAGCAAGGCGCACGCTGAAGTGTCGGTGCACCACCTCGCGACGACGATTCCCGAATCGGTGTTCGTGATGTTCCAGCTGAGCTTCGCGATCATCACGCCGGCGCTGATTGCCGGGGCGTTCGCCGAGCGCATGAAGTTCTCGGCGCTGCTGGCCTTCATGGGCCTGTGGTCGCTGTTGGTTTACGCGCCGGTGGCGCATTGGGTGTGGGAGCCCACGGGCTGGCTGGCCCAGCGCGGCGTGCTCGATTTTGCCGGCGGCACCGTGGTGCACATCAATGCCGGCGCGGCGGGCTTGGTCGCGGCACTGATGCTGGGGCCGCGCGTCGGCTTCGGTCGCGAGGCGATGATCCCGGCCAACCTGTCCTACACGATGATCGGAGCGTCCCTGCTGTGGGTCGGCTGGATGGGTTTCAACGGTGGCTCGGCCGCCGCCGCAGACGGCCGTGCCGGCCTGGCGATGCTGGTCACGCAACTCGCGGCGTCGGCGGCGGCGCTGAGTTGGCTGTTCGCCGAGTGGCTGCTGCGCGGCAAGCCCACCTTGCTGGGCCTGTGCAGCGGCGCGGTGGCAGGGCTGGTGGCCATCACGCCGGCCTCCGGCTTTGTCGATCCCGGCGGGGCGCTGATCATCGGCGGGGCTGCCGGCATCGGTTGCCTGTGGGGCGCGACGCAGCTGAAGCGGCTGATCGGCGCCGACGATTCATTGGACGTGTTCGGCGTGCACGGCATCGGCGGCATCATCGGCGCCTTGCTCACCGGCGTACTGGCTGTGCCGGCCATCGGCGGCAGCGTGGGCTCGGTGGCCGCGCAAGCCATCGGCGTGGTGGCCACGCTGCTGTACAGCGGCATCGTGAGCGCCCTGATCCTGTGGCTGGTGAATCTGCTGTTCGGCCTGCGCGTCAATGCGCACGATGAGCGCGAAGGGCTGGACCTCAGCCAGCACGGCGAGCGTCTGGAATGAGTTCACAACGACGACGGACGGAGAGAGCATGCCTGACCACGAGAAGATTGCCATCGCAGCACGCTTGCATGTGCTGTTGCGCCGCCGGTTGGGTCGGGTGACCGACGTGGAGTGGATGGTCAAGAGCGCTGACTACGCGCGCGAAGTGGTGCGCGTCTCGCGTGCCGCGCCGTATGCCGAACTGCATGAATGGGCCGACCGGCTGGAGGCCGCGGTGGTCACCCAGCCCGACGCGCCGCTGCGCCACCCGGTGCTGGCGCCCGCTGGCGCGCCGCCCTCGACACGGCGCTACGTCAATACGATCCGTTGACGCGGCGCCGGTGCCGCCGAACTCACTGGCGCACGGGCTGCCCGCGGCTGACCGAGGCCAGCGTGGCGGAATGCTCATTGGGCTGCTGCTGTTGCTGCACGGTGCCGTGCGGTGGCGTGGCCGCGGGCTGCGACAGCGGCGTCTCCACGTGCAGCGTCAAAGCCGCGATGGCGCTGGTGAGCAGGCTGGACATCGTCAGGGCGCCGATCAGAAAGCGGTCAGCCGGGTGGGGGCGAGAACTCATGCCGCCATCGTGGCGCGGCGTGGTTTCAGTTGTGCTGAGGAGTCCTGTTTCAGTTGTTGTGCCGCCGGCTGCCGGCTGGTCGGCGCATGATGCAGATGCCTGAATTTTGTCACTTCAAAATTCTCAGCCTCCCGGCTCCTTGCGCAGCTGGCCGGCCTTGTCCAGGTGGCGCTGCAGCAGCACGGCGGCCACTTCACGGTCGCCGGCGTCCAGCCGGTCCAGGATCTCCAGGTGCTCGCTGCAGGACACCACCATGCGTTCGCGGCCCAGGCCCCATTCGTAGTTGATGAAGCGGCGCATGCGGTTCTGCTGCTGCATGGCCATCAGCACGAAGCGATTGCCGGACGCCGCGGCCAGGCCCTCGTGGAAGGCGGCGTTCATCTCGAACAGTTCCACCGCCGCGCCGTCATGCCAGCGCTGGCCCAGCATGGCTTTGTGGCGCGCGCGCATCTGCGCGCTCCAGCCCGGCGCCAGCGCGAAGCCGGGTTCACGCAGCCCCGCCGGTTCGATCAGCAGTCGGAAGCGGTAGCTCTCCTGTTCGGCCGCGGTGTCGCTGTGGGCCGGCCGAAAGGCCCAGCCATGGCCTGCTTTGCGCTCGACCATGCCGACCTCGGCCAGGCGCGTCAGCACGCGCAGCAGCGTGGGCCGCGTCACCTCGAAGCGGCGCATCAGGTCGGACTCCGAGATGTCGGTCGGCAGCTGGCCGGCGTTGCGCGCGCGGGCGATCGCGACGAACAGGTGTTCGGCATCGTCGGAAGCCACCGACAGCTCGGGCGCGCTGAAGTCCGCCGCCGGCCGGGTCGTGACATAGCCGGTGCCGCGCCGGCGCTCCAGCAGCCCGTGGTGGTCCAGCCAGATCAGCGCGGCGCGCACCGGCGTGCGCGAGACGCCCAGCGCGGCGGCGGCACTCAGTTCGCTCAAGGCCTCGCCGGGCGCCATGCCGCTGCTGCGAACCCAGTCGACGATGCGGCCGGCCACCTGCCGTTGCAGCGGGCTCAGTGTGGGCTCGGGTTTGCGGCGGGAGATTGGTTTTTGATGTTGCATGTGATGACAGAATACATAATACTGGGTCCAACTTCATCAGTCCAACTTCAGGCGGCGCAGCAGCATGGTCGAACCTTGTCCTCTTGTTGAAGTCTCGGGCACGCCGCATCAGCGCGGCCTGCAGCATGGCCACCAGGCGGCGGCACGCATCCGTCGCGGCGTTGCCGATTATTCGGCCCAGCTGGGCCGCAGCGGTTTCGGCGACGCCGAACTGCGTGACGCGGTGGCCGGCTACCTGCCGGTGATCGAGGGCTTCGACGTCCACTACGTGGCCGAGATGCGCGGCATTGCCGAAGGCGCCGATGTGCCTTTCGAGCAGATCGTGCTGCTGAACGCACGCACCGAACTGCTGCAGATCGCCAGCCGCCGCCAGCGCGCGCAGCAGCGCCAGGCCGGCGCGCCGGTGGACGATGAGCCGGATGGCTGCACCGGCGTGGTCGTGCTGCCCGAGGCCAGTGCCGACGGCCGGCTGATCCATGCCCAGAACTGGGACTGGAAGGCCGGCTGCGCCGAGACCGCCATCGTGCTGAAGGTGCGGCGCGATGACGGGCCGGACTACATCACCTTCACCGAAGCCGGCGCGCTGGGGCGCTTCGGCTTCAATGCGCTGGGCATCGCGGTCACCGCGAATTACCTCGAATGTGAGCGGGACTATTCCCAGCTGGGCGTGCCGCTGGCGCTGATCCGCCGCAAGGTGCTGGAGCAGACCGAGTTCGCACTGGCGCTGCGGGCGGTGTACACCACGGCCAAGTCGGCATCAAACAACATCATCGTCAGCCACGCGCAGGGCGTGGCGATCGACTTCGAGTGCGCGCCGGACGAAACCTTCCTGGTGCACCCGCAGCAGGGCCTGCTGGTGCATGCCAACCACTGGCAGAGCAGCGTGGCGCTGGGCAAGCTGCGCGACACCGGCATCCTCAGCACGCCGGACAGCCTGTACCGCGATCGCCGCGTGCACGCGCTGCTGGCGCCGCACCACGGCCGCATCACGCGCGGCCATGTCAAGGGCGCGTTGTTCGATCGATTCGCCGATCCGTGGTCGGTCTGCCGGCCGCCGCGCCAGACGCTGTCCAGCAACCTGAGCGCGACGGTGGCGATGATCGTGATGGATCCCGCCGCCGGCGTGATGGAGGTGGCGCTGCTGCCGGCGCTGAACCGCGAGTTCACGCGCTACGCGCTGGAGACACGCTTCTCGCCGGTGAACACGCCGGTTCCGGTCTGAGGGGCGACGACGATGATCCAAGGCATCGCAGGCTCGCTGATGGTGGCGCTGTGCGCGATGGCGTGCGCCGGGGCCGCCCAGGCCCAAGGCACGCTGCTGCGCGCGCGGCTCAATGCGGACATCCGCTCCACCGACCCCGGCGTCAACCGCGATGCCAACACCGATGGCGTGGTGCTGCATCTGCTGGAAGGCCTGGTCGGGCTGAAGGAAGACACCAGCGTCGGCCCGCTGCTGGCGCAGAAGATCGATGTGTCCAAAGACGGCAAGACCTACCGCTTCACGCTGCGTGACGGGGTGCGCTTTCACAACGGCGCGCCGCTGGTGGCCGACGATGTGGTGTGGGCCTGGAAGCGCTACCTGACGCCGGCCACCAACTGGCGCTGCGTCAGCGAGTTCGATGGACGGGGCATCACCAAGATCCTGGCCGTCGAAGCGCCGGATGCGAAGACCGTGGTGTTCACGCTGGACAAAGCCTCGGCGCTGTTCCTGACGACCATGGCCCGCACCGATTGCGGCAGCGCCGGCATCATGCACCGGGCTTCGGTGGGCGCGGATGGCAAGTGGATCGCGCCCATCGGCACCGGCCCGTTCAAGCTGGGCGAATGGAAGCGCGGCCAATATGTCGAGCTGCAGCGCTTCGACCAATACGCCTCGCGCGCCGAACCGGGTGACGGCTACACCGGCGCCAAGAAGGCCGAGGTCGAGCGCGTGCGCTTCCTGATCATTCCCGATGGCGCGGCGGCCAAGGCGGCACTGATCGGCGGCCAACTGGATCTCGTCAACGACCTCGATGTGGCGGACCTTGGCGAGGTGGCCGCGGCGCCGCAGCTGTCGGTGGCCAAGGCCGAGACCATGTCGATGTCGGCCATCCTGTTCTAGACCCGCGACCCGCTGCTGAAAGATGTGCGCGTCCGCCGCGCCATTGCGCTGGCACTGGACCAGCCGGCGCTGGTGCGCAGCGCGAGCAATGCGCTGTCGCGCCGCAACAACTCGGCGATTCCCGGCACCAGCCCGTACTACAACGCCGCGCAGGCGCAGGCCTTCAACCACAACCTGGCCGAAGCCAAGAAGCTGCTGGCCGAAGCGGGTTATGCCGGCCAGACCGTCAAGCTGATCACCAACAAGCGCTACGCGCCGATGTTCGACGTGGCCGTGCTGAGCCAGGCCATGCTGCAGCAGGCCGGCATCAAGCTGGAGCTGGAGGTGCTGGACTGGGCCACGCAGCTGGACCGCTATACCAAGGGCCAGTACCAGGCGATGAGCTTTTCGTACTCGGCGCGGCTGGACCCGTCGCTGAACTTCGAAATGTTCACCGGGCCGAAGGACACGCAGCCGCGCAAGGTCTGGGACAACCCCGAGGTGCAGGCCCAGCTGACGGCCAGCATGGACACGCCGGACAAGGCCAAACGCCAGGTACTGTTCGACGCCCTGCACAAGCGCCTGCTCGACGAAGTGCCGCTGATCGTGCTGTACAACGGGCTGGAGATCACCGGCCACAGCAAGCGGCTGCAGGGCTACCGCAACTGGGCGCTGCAGCAGCCGCGCCTGTGGAACGTGCGGCTCGCGGCACGCTGATATCAAGCGTTAGAACGCACCATGCTTGGCTACATCCTGCGCCGCCTGGCGATGACCTTGCCGACGCTGCTGCTGGTGGGGCTGGCAGTGTTCGTGCTGATGCGGGCGATTCCGGGCGACCCGGTGCAGCTGATGCTGGGCGATGCGGCCGATGCGTCGCAGGTGGCCGAGTTGCGCCAGCGCATGGGGCTGGACGCGCCGCTGCCGCTGCAGTTCGGGCGCTGGCTGATGGCGGCGGCGGCAGGTGACCTGGGCCAGTCGATCACCAACGGCGAAGCGGTGCTGCCGCTGATCATCGAGCGCTTCCAGGTCTCGGCCATCATCGTGCTGCTGGCCGTGGCCGCGGCGGCGCTGGTGGCGGTGCCGCTGGGGCTGCTGGCGGCCTGGAAGCAGGACAAGACGCTGGACATCGCCATCGTCGCCGGTGCCACGCTGCTGCTGTCGATCCCAAGCTTCTGGCTGGGCCTGTTGCTGCTGCTGAGCTTCGGCATGCACCTGGGCTGGCTGCCGGTGGTCGGTTATGTCGGTTTCGCTGAAGACTGGCGCCAGGCGCTGGGCTACATCGTGCTGCCGGTGATCACGCTGACGCTGATCGAGATCGGCGCGCTGACGCGCATGGCGCGTGTCAGCGCGATCGAGGTGCTGCGGCTGGAGTACGTCACCCGTGCCCTGGCCAAGGGCGCCAGCGAATCACGCGTGCTGCTGCGCCACGTGCTGCCGAACGCGTTTGCACCGACGCTGACCTTGATCGGCCTGGTGCTGGGCAATCTGCTAGGCGGCATCGCGGTGCTGGAAACCGTGTTCACGCTGCCCGGCCTGGGCCGGCTGCTGGTCGACGCGATCTTCTCGCGCGACTACCCTGTCGTGCAGGGCTGCCTGCTGTTCACGGCCATGATCTACGTGCTGGTGAACTTGCTGGTGGACCTGTGTTATCCGCTGTTCGATCCGCGGGTGAGTGCGGCAAGAGCCCCGCCCGGCCGCCCGAAGGGGCTCATTCCCGCTTGGCGGGACCGGCCGCAGGCCGTAGGGTGCACCGATGAGGCTTCGGACCAATGCCCTGATCGGGGGCGTCCTTGTGGCCGCCGTGCTGCTGATGGCCGCCGCCGCGTTGTGGTGGACGCCCTACGACCCGCTGGCGGTGAACGTGGCGCACAAGCTGCAGCCGCCGTCGGGCGGGCACTGGTGGGGCACCGATGAATTCGGCCGCGATGTGCTCTCGCGGGCGATGGCCGGCGCGGCCACCAGTGGCCTGATCGCTTTCTTCACCGTGCTGATCGCCGTGCTGCTGGGGGCGGCCGTCGGCGTGCTGTCGGGTTTTCTGCGCGGCTGGGTCGACCGGCTGCTGATGGCGGCCAACGACGCGCTGCTGGCCTTTCCCGGCATCCTGCTGGCGATGGGCATGATCGTCGTGCTCGGCGCCAGCCGCTGGGGCGTGGTGGCCGCGCTGGGCCTGGCCTATGCGCCTTCGGTCGCGCGGGTGGTGCGCGGCACGGTGCTGTCGCTGCGCGAGCGTGAGTTCGTCGAAGCCTCGCGCATGATCGGCAACCCCGAGTGGCTGACGATGCTGCGCCATGTGCTGCCGAACTGCGTGGCGCCGGTGGCGGTGCTGGCCACCTCGATGTTCGGCTGGGTGCTGCTGGCCGAAAGCGCCTTGAGTTTCCTCGGCCTGGGCGTCGCGCCGCCAGCCCCCACCTGGGGCAACATGCTGTCGAGCGCGCGGCCCTACCTGCAAAGCGCGATGTGGCTGGGCCTGGCGCCGGGCCTGTGCATTGCGCTCACTTTGGTGGGTATCAACCTGCTGGGCGATGCGCTGCGCGACCGGCTGGACCCGCGCATGGTGCAGGCATGAAGCGGGATGCCGCGGTGCCGTTGCTGTCGGTGCAAGGCCTGCGCCTGGAAGCGCCGGCGCGCGGCTTGACGCTGGTCGACGACCTGTCCTTCGAACTTCGGGCCGGCGAGTTCCTGGCCGTGGTCGGTGAATCGGGCAGCGGCAAGACCCTGGCTGCGCGCTCGGTGCTGGGCCTGCTGCCGCCAGGCGTGGTGCGGCGTGCCGGGCGCGTGTTGCTGGATGGGCAGGACCTGGCCTCGGCCACGCCCAACGCATTGCGGCAACTGCGCGGGCCGGGCATCGGCATGGTGTTCCAGGAGCCCATGGTCTCGCTGAACCCGGGCTTGAGCATCGGCGCGCAGATGGACGAGGGCCTGCGCCTGCACACCCGGCTCGGCGCGGCCGAGCGCCGCGCGCGCTGCCTGGCGATGCTGGAACGCATCCAGATCAGCGACCCGGCCTCGTGCCTGCGGGCCATGCGCCAGCGCATCATGCTGGCCTCGGTGATGCTGCTCAAACCTCGCTTGCTGATCGCCGACGAGCCGACCACCGCGCTGGACACGCTGACGCAGCGCGAGGTGCTGGACCTGATGGTGGAACTGGCGCGTGAGCAAGGTACCGCCGTGCTGCTGATCACCCACAACCTGGGCCTCGTCGCCCGTTATGCCCAGCGTGCGGTGGTGATGGAAAAGGGTCGGCTGGTGGAGCAGGGCGGCACCGCGCAGGTGCTGTTCGCGCCGCGCATGCCCTACACGCGCACGCTGGTCGAGGCCTTGCCGCGGCGTGGCGCCGACGCACCCGTGGTGGCCGTCGGCGAGCCGCTGCTGGCGGCACGCCGGCTCAGCGTGGTCTATCCCGGCCGCCGGCGTGGCCTGCTGGCGCGCGACCCGGGGCATCGGGCGCTCGATGCGGTCGACATCGAGGTGCGGCCCGGCGAAACCGTGGCGGTGGTCGGCGGCAGCGGCTCAGGCAAGACCACGCTGGGCCGCGCGCTGCTGCGCCTGGTCGACAGTCACGAAGGCGAGATCCGCTGGCAGGGCCGCGAGATGCGTGCGCTCCAGGGCAGCGCGCTGCGGCCGTTCCGCATGGCCTGCCAGCTGGTGTTCCAGGACCCGTACTCGTCGCTGGACCCGCGGCAGCGCATTGGGGCCATCGTCGAAGAACCGCTGAAGCTGGTGGCTGGTGTCGATGCCGCGGCGCGCCGCCAGCGGGCCGAAGCCATGCTGGCCGAAGTGGGGCGGGACGGCTTCGGCCAGCGCTTCGGGCACGAGTTGTCCGGCGGTCAGCGCCAGCGTGTGGCGATTGCACGCGCGCTGATGCGCGGGCCGGCGCTGGTGGTGACGGATGAGCCGGTGTCGGCGCTGGACATGACGATCCAGGCCCAGGTGCTGCGGCTGTTCAAGCAGCTGCAGCGGCAGCATGGTTTCGCCTGCCTGTTCATCTCGCATGACCTGGCGGCGGTGGAGCAGATCGCCGATCGGGTGATCGTGATGCAAGCCGGCCGCATCGTCGAACAAGGCAGCCGCGATGCGGTGTTCGACCGGCCGCAGCACGACTACACCCGGGCCCTGCTGGCAGCCACGCCGGCGTTTGCGGCAAGCGCTGCCGCGGCGCCTGGAACGTCGGCAGCGGCGCCCGGCTGAGCCGGGGTCAGTCGACCTCGCGCCCGGCGCCTGCCTGCCAGATGCGGTACCACTGCTGCGCGTCGAGCTTCAGCGCCAGCGCAGAGACAGCATCGCGCGCGATGTCGATGCGGCGCGAGCCGACGATGGGCACCGGCCGGCTCGGGTGGCGCATGGCCCATGCAAAGGCCAGCGTGGCCATCGTCACATCCAGCTCGGCGGCCAGAGCTTCCATCACCTCGCGCACCCGCCGCGCATCGGCATCGTCGCCGAGGAACAACCGGCCACCGGCCAGCGGCGACCAGACCATCGGCCGCAGGCCGAAGTCCTGGCACTGGTCCAGCGTGCCGTCGTGCAGCGGCTCCAGGTGCAGCGGCGACAGCTCGACCTGATTCGTCACCAGTGGGCAGCGGCGATGCAGCAACTGGAATTGCAAGGGCGTGAAGTTCGAGACGCCGAAGTGCACCACCTTGCCCTCGCGGCGCAGGGCCTGGAAGGTGCCGGCCAGTTCCTCGGCATCCAGCAGCGCATCGGGGCGGTGGATCAGCAGCAGGTCCAGGTGGTCGGTGCGCAGCGCGGCGAGCGACGCATCGACCGAGGCCCGCACATGCGCCGCCGACGTGTCATAGTGCTTGACCCACGTGCCGGGCCGCGCCGGCGACACCAGCCGGATGCCGCATTTGCCGACCAGCTGCAGCCGGTTGCGCAGCCCGGGCTGCATCGCCAGCGCTTCGCCGAACAAGTCCTCGACCTGGTAGCCGCCGTAGATGTCGGCATGGTCGAAGCTGGTGATGCCGAGTTCCAGGTTCTCCTCGATCCAGCGCAGGCGTTGTTGCGGCGTCCAGCGCCAATCGGCCATGCGCCAGGCTCCAGCGACAATCGGTGATAGCAACTGGGTCATGTTGTGGGTGCGGGGTGGCGGCTGACCGCGGTCATGGTCATGTCTCCTTCCTCAGGTTCTGAACTGCATGGCATGCAGCCGGGCATAAACACCGCCACGCGCCAGCAGTTCGGCATGCGGGCCTTGCTCGACCAGCCGGCCGCCCTCGAGCACGACGATGCGGTCGGCATGTTCGATGGTCGATAGCCGGTGCGCGATGACGATGGTGGTGCGCTCGCGCATCAGTTCGTCCAGCGCTTCTTGCACTGCACGTTCGCTCTCGCTGTCCAGCGCCGAGGTGGCTTCGTCGAGGATCAGGATCGGCGCGTCCTTGTACAGCGCGCGTGCAATCGCCAGCCGCTGGCGCTGGCCGCCGGAGAGCTGGCTGCCGTTGTGGCCGACCAGGCTGTCCACGCCCTGCGGCAGGCGCTTGACGAAATCGAGCAGGTGCGCGCCTTTCAGCGCGGCCAGCGCCCGCTCGCGGTCCGGCGTGCTGCCCAGCGTGATGTTGGCCAGCACGCTGTCGTTGAACAGCACCACGTCCTGGCTGACCAGCGCGAACTGGCGGCGCAGCGCGTCGACCTGCCAGTCCTGCAGGGCCACGCCGTCCAGCGTGATGCGGCCGGCAGTGGGCTCGATGAAGCGCGGCAGCAGGTTGATCAGCGAGGTCTTGCCGGCACCCGAGGGGCCGACCAGCGCGACGGTTTCGCCGCGCCGGATCGTCAGGCTCAGCTGCTCCAGCGCCGCCGCCTGATCATCGTGGTAGCGCAGCGCCACGCCCTCCAGCGTGATCTCGCCGGCGGCGCGACCGGGGTCGTGGCTGCCGCCGCGTTCCAGCGGGCTCTGGTCGATCAGCTCCAGCCCGCGTTCGATGGCGGCCAGACCGCGGGTGATCGGCGCCATCACGTCGGACAAATGCTTCACCGGCGCCACCAGCATCAGCATCGCGGTGATGAAGGCGACGAAGCCGCCCACCGTGGCGCCGCCGGCCTGGCTTTGCCACAGCGCGACGACGATCACCGCCGACAGCGCCAGCGCGGTGAACAACTGCGTCAGCGGTGTCATCGCGCCGCTGGCGGCGACGATCTTCATCAGCACGCGGCGCATCGTCTGCGCATGGGTGTCGAAGCGCTTGGCCTGCGCCGGGCCGGCGCCATGCATGCGCACGATGCGCCAGGCCAGCACGTTTTCTTCCACCACATAAGCCAGCGCGTCGGTGGCATCCTGGCCTTCGCGGGACAGGCGGTGCAGGCGCTTGCCGACCGTGCGCATGACCCAGGCCACCGCTGGGAACAGCACCGCGACGAACAGCGTGAGCTTCCAGTTCAGCCACAGCAGCCAGACCAGCAGCGCCAGCAGCGTCAGCGAATCCTTCACCAGCGTCAGCAGCGATTGCACCAGCTGCGTGGCGCCGGACTGCACCTCGTAGACCAGCGTGTTGGTCAGGTTGCTGGCCGAGCGCGCACCGAACATCGCCGGCTCCGCCGTGAGGATGCGCTGGAACAGCTCGCTGCGCAGGTCCTGCACGCCGCGGTAGGCGGCCCAGGACAGCGCGTACTGCGCGATGAAGCCGGCCAGCCCGCGCACCGCGAAGATGCCGACGATGGCCACCGGCACCAGCCACAGCGGCAACGCACCGGCGGCGAAACCCTGGTCCAGCAGCGGTTTCATCATCGCCGGGATCAGCGGTTCGGTGGCGGCGCCGATCAACGAGCCGATCATGGCCACGAGGATGGCCAGCCGGCTGTGACGGAAATAGGGTGCGATGCGGGACAGGCGCTGCAGCAGTGACGACATGAGGGCGGGCGGTGGACGCGGCTCTTGGACGCAGCGCTGGCGCGGATTATCGGGGTCAGCGCCGAAGGCGGGCTTGCCATCCATGCTGTACGAAACTACAGTATCGTGGTGAACCTCTCACTCTTCGATGACCTGGCTGCACCGGTGCCTGAGGGGCCGCGGCCGCTGCGGCCCTTGCCGGTGAAACCCGGCCCGCGCTTGAGCGGGGCGGCGGCGCAGAGCTGGCAGCTGGAGTTGGCCGCGCCGGATGCGCTGCCTCCGGGTCTGGCCACACCCGCCAGTCCGCCGCCGGCTCAGGCCATCCTGCCCCCGGCGCTGCCCGCGCCGGAAGACACTCACCCTGCGCAACGCGCGCCGGAAGACCTTCACCCCGCGCTGTGGCGCGCCGACCAGCTGGGCGGTGGCCTGCATGTCGTCACTGCCAGTGGTTTTGCCCCGCTGGACGCTGTACTGCCGGGCGGCGGCTGGCCGCACCGCGTGCTCACTGAGTTGCTGCTGCCGCACCCGGGACTGGGCGAGCTGCGTCTGCTGGCACCGGCCCTGGCGGCGGTGTCACGCTCGTTCAGCAGCCCCGGCGCGGCCGGCAGCCACTGCGTGATGTTGTTCGACCCTCCGGCCGGGCTGTACGGCAGCGCCCTGGCGCAGCTGGGCCTGGATGCGCGGCACTGGCTGGTGGTGCGCGGGCGTGTGCCCCACGGCCGGCCGGCGGCCGCGGCCGCACGGCAAGGCCCGCTGCGCCAGTTGCTGCCCAACGCCGATGTGCTGTGGGCGCTGGAACAGGCATTGAAGAGCGGCCATGTCGGCGCGGTGCTGGCCTGGTTGCCTGCGCCGCTGAAGGCCGATGCCGTGCGCCGGCTGCAGCTGGCCGCGCAGGCGCATGACGGGCCGGCCTTCGTGTTCCGCGAGATCGAGGCCCGCCACCGGCCCAGCGCCGCGCCGCTGCGGCTGCTGCTGCAGTCGGCCGGGGCCGATGCGCTGCAGCTGCAGGTGCTCAAGCGCCGGGGCCCACCCCTGCTGCAGGGGCTGCAGCTGGCGCTGCCGCCGGTGCTGGGCGGGTCGGCGCAGGAACGCGCGCAGATGCGCCAAGCTGCACTTGCACAGGTGCAGGTGCGACGGGCTGCCTTCGCGCAGGCGCTGGACCATCGCGACGATGACCCGCAGGCGCAGGCTCTGACGGCCGCGCTGGCCGGGGGGGCTGGCCGGTGATGCCCAGCCGATGATGCCCAGCCGATGATGCCGGGCCGGGTGCTTTGACGTCTTTGCCGCGGTGCTTGCCAGATGTTGTGGATCGGTGTTCACCTGCCTTTGCTGTCGCTGGAAACCTTCGCCAGCACGCTGGGCCCGGCGCAGGCCGGCCGGCCGTTGGCACTGGTTGAAACGCAGCACATCGTGCAGGCCGATGCGGCTGCGCGCGCGCGCGGCGTGCGGCCCGGCATCAAGCGCGTCACCGCGCTGGCGCTGGCGCCCGAGCTGCTGCTGGGCCAGGCCGATCACCGGCGCGATGCCGAAGCCTTGCTGGCCGTGGCCCATGCGGCGCTGGCTTTCACGCCCGCGGTGGCCTTGTCCGACGAAGCCGGGCGGGCGGGGGTGCGGCTGGAGGTGCAGGCCAGCCTGCGCTACTTTCGCGGCCTGCCGGCCTTGCTGCAGCGGCTGGAACTTGCCTTGGCACCGCTGGGTCACCAGCTGCAGATCGCTACGGCGCCCACCGCGCTGGGGGCGGCGCTGCTGGCGTCCTGGCGGACCGACCTGGCGCTGGGCCCGCACAGCACCGACCTGGCCGTGCTGCGCCGCTGGCTCGATGAAGCGCCGGTGTGGTTGCTTGGCCCGGGGCGTGAACACTGGGAAGCGCTGCAAGGCATGGGCTTGCGCTACTTGTCCGACCTGCGCAAGCTGCCGCGCTCCGGGCTGGCCCGCCGCTTCAGCCCCGAGCTGCTGCTCGACCTGGACCGCGCCCGCGGCGATGCGCCCGAGCCGCAGTGCTGGGTCACGCTGGCGCCGCGCTTCGACAGCCGGCTGGAGCTGTTCGCCCGTGCCGACACCAGCGCGCAGGTGCTGGCCGGCGCGCGTATCCTGCTGGCCCGGCTGGTGGCCTGGGCCCAGGCCCAGCACGGCCGCATCCCGCACTTCACGCTGCTGATGCACCATGAACCACGGCACCGCAGCGATGCCGCCGTGCCGGCCAGCACGCCGCTGGAGATTGCGCTGGCCGAAGCGGCTGTCGATGCCGATCACCTGCAGCAACTGCTGGCCGAGCGCCTGGGCCGGCTGCCGCTGCAAGCCCCGGCGCTGGAGCTCAGCCTGCACTGCGACGGGCTTGTGGCCGGCTCGCCGCCGAATGCCGAGCTGTTTCCCACCCGGGCCAGCGAAGCCGTCGGCCTGACCCGTTTGATCGAGCGCCTGCAGGCCCGCCTGGGCCGCGAACAGGTGTGCGGCCTGCGCCTGGTGGCCGACCACCGGCCGGAGCGCGCCACGGTGGCCGAGCCGGCGGACGCCGCTGCCGTTTCGGTGGCGAGCGTTCCGCTCGACACTCGAAACCTGGTCCCGCAGCTTTCACGCGATAGCACCGTGACCCGCCCGGCCTGGCTGCTGCCCGAGCCGCTGCCCTTGCCCGACAAGGCCGGCCTGCCCTGGTTCGAAGGCCGGCCGCTGCAACTGCTGGCTGGACCCGAGCGCATTGAATCCGGCTGGTGGGACAGCCAGCTGGTCACCCGCGACTACTTCATCGCCAGCCAGCCCGATGGCGCCCTGGTGTGGATCTTCTGCGAGCGCTTGCCGCAGCCGCGCGGGCAGAGCAGCGGCTGGTTCCTGCAAGGGCGCTTTGCCTGATCCCCAGTGCCTTCAAGCGGGCAGTGTGAGGCGCCGCGCCGGCCGCTCAGCCGCGCAAGTGCTGGTTGAAGAAGGCCAGCGTGCGCTGCCAGGCCAGCTGCGCCGCCGCTGCATCGAAGCGCGGCGTGGTGTCGTTGTTGAAGCCATGCTGCGCGCCGGCATAGAGGTGCGCTTCGTAGCGCACTTTCGCGGCTTTCAGCGCCTCTTCGTACTTCGGCCAGCCGGCGTTGATGCGCTCGTCGTTGCCGGCGTAGTGCAGCTGCAGCGGTGCCTTGATGCGCACCACGTCTTCGGCCGGCGGCTGGCCGCCATAGAACGGCACGGCAGCGGCCAGGTCCGGCAGCTGCGTGGCCAGGTAGTTGGCCATGCCGCCGCCATAACAGAAGCCGACCACGCCGAGCTTGCCGTTGCCTTGCGGCAGGGCCTTGAGCATCGCTGCCGCGGTGATGAAATCGGCGCGTGTCTTGCTCTGGTCCAGCGTGGCGAACAGCGTGCGCGCCTTGTCTTCGTCGCCCGGGTAGCCGCCCAGCGGGAACAAGGCGTCCGGCGCGAAGGCGATGAAGTTGTCCAGCGCCAGGCGGCGGGTGATGTCCTCGATGTGCGGATTGAGGCCGCGGTTCTCGTGCACCACCAGCACGGTGGGCAGCTTGCCGCGTACTTCAGCCGGTTTGACCAGGTAGCCGCGCAGCGTGCCGTAGCCTTGCGGCGACGGCAGCTCCACGAAGCTGGCGACGATGCGCTTGTCGGTCGGCTGGACTTGCTGGGCGGCAGCGAAGTTCGGCGCCAGCTGCTGCAGCACCAGTTCGGCGCCGACCACGCCGGCCGTGTACTTCGCGGCCGATTGCACAAAGCCACGCCGGCTGAGTGCGCCGTGCACATACTGGTCGAACAACTGCAGGACTTCGGGCGCGAAATCGCGGGCGGTCAGGCGGGGCATGGGCGATCCTTACGGCTGAAATGGGCCGAGGATGATGCCCCGGATCCGAGCCCGCGCCGCCGAGGGGGCTATTGGCTGGAGCTATTGGCAGGGGCTGCTACAGGGGCTATTTCAGCCGCGCCGGCCGCTTGGCCAGCAAGGGCTCGCTCACACCCTGCACACCCACCAGGCCCAGCACCGTGATCAGCGAGTTCTGCGCGCCCTTCCAGGCTTCATGCAGGTCGATCCATTCCCCCAGCGAATGAAACCCGCCGGTCTTGCCGCCGCCGCCGATGATGATCGCCGGAATGCCCAGCGACATCGGCACGTTGGCGTCGGTGCTCGCGCCCGACAGCACGGTCTTGTGGCCGAAGGCCGTGTTCGAACGCACGGCGGCCTCGACGATGGTGGTGTCGGGTGATGTGCGGCCGCCCGGCCGGTCGCCGATCAGCTTGTTCGACACACTCAGCGTGCTGGTGCCCCAGCGCTTGTTCTCTTCGGTCACCGCCTCGTCGATCGCCGCCAGGATCTGCTTCTCGGTGTCGAGCAAGGGCCCCATCTCGTCCGAGCGGATGTCGACCGCCATGCGCGCATCCGGCGCAATGGTGTTGACGGAGGTGCCGCCGCCGACGGTGCCGACGGTGAACGTTGTCTTGGGGAAAGTCGGCGTCTTGATCTCGGCGATCTTGGCGATGGCGCGGCCCATGCCGTGGATGGCGCTGGGCACCTGGCCGAACGCGGCGTAGCTGTGGCCGCCCGGGCCCTTGAAGTTCACCTCGTAGCGGTGGCTGGCGGTGCCGAGCACCAGCACCCGGCCGTCCGGCGCCGGCTCCAGGCCGACCATGCCGTCGATGTCCAGGTGCTCGGCAAAGATGCGCTTGATGCCGCGCAGGTTGCCCAGCTCCTCTTCGCCGGTGTTGGCGACGATCAGCAGGTCGCCGACCGTCTGCACCTGGTTGTCGTTGAGCACCTTCAGCCAGGACAGCAGCACCGAGAGGCCGCGTACATTGTCTGATATTCCCGGTGCATAGAGCTTGCCGTCGCGTTCCTTCACCGTCACGTCGGTGCCGGCCGGGAACACCGTGTCCAGGTGGGCCGAGATCAGCAGCTTGGGCCCGCGGCCGCTGCCCTTGCGCAGGCCGACGACGTTGCCTTCGGCGTCGATCTTCGCGTCGCGCAGGCCCAGCGCGATCATGCGCGAGAGGAACAGCTCGGCCCGTTTTTGCTCCTTGAACGGTGGCGCCTCGGTTTCGGTCAGCAGCCGCAGGTCGTCGATCGAACGCTGGTGGTCGGCCTTCACGGCCTCGAGCAGGCGCTGGGTCGACGGTGCGGCCAGCAGCTGCTCGAAGGCCTGGTCGACCGCTGGCTTGAGCTTCTCCGGCGTCGGCGCCACGGCGTTGAACTGGGCCTGGGCAGCACCGGCGCAGCACAGCGCGGCGACGAGCGGAAGGCAGGCCAGTAGGTGGGTGTATTGGCGGGTGGATCGCGGTGTGTGGGAACGATGCATGATGGCGTGCAGGTGAGGGAAGGGCGTGCTGCTCAGACAGCGGTGGCGGCGGCGCCGCCGGATGCGGCATCACCGGCCAGTGGCGGGTGCGTGACGATGCTCTTCAATTCGGGGCGGGCGCCGCGCAGGGTGTCGAGATCGGGCCGCGGTCGGCAGAATTCGGCTGAATCGGCGAAGGCCTGTTCGAGGGCCTGCGCCGCGCCGAGCAGCGCGGTATCGCCGCGCAGCCGGCCGATCAGCTGCAGGCCGAAGGGCTTGCCGTGGTCATCGGTGCCGCAGGGCAGCGACAGCGCCGGGTTGGTGGCCAGCGTGACCACGTAGGTCAGGCCCAGCCAGTGGTAGTAGTTGCGCATGGCCTGGCCGTCGATGCGCTGGGCATACAGCTCGGTCCACGGGAAAGGCGTCACCGGCGTGGTCGGCGCGAGGATGAGGTCGAACTGCTCGAAGGCCTGGGCAAAGCGCCGCGCGATGCGCGTCTGCTCCAGGTGGGCCCAGGCACGGTCGGCCAGCGTGATGGCCGCGGCCATCTCGACGTTGGCACGCACGTTCGGGCCCAGCGTCTCGGGCGCGTTGCGGAAGGCGTCGGCAAAAGCCGCGACGAAGCTCTCCGCGCGCAGGATGTCGAAGGCGCGGTCGGCATCGCCGAGCTGCAGGTCCAGCGGCTCGCAGCGCGCAACCAGCGGGCGGATGGCCTCGACGCGGCGGCGAAAGCTCTGCCGGATCTCCGGGTCGACGATGCACAGACCGAAGTCTTCGGTCCAGCCCACGCGCAGCGTCGCCGGGTCGACGG
>NZ_DATILJ010000075.1:0-44855 GCF_035476535.1 Aquabacterium sp. | reverse complement strand
CGACTTGGCAGCGTGGGCAGCCCCAAACGATGGCGTCGTCCTGCGCAAGTTCGGCTTGAACGGCGCCCTTCTTGCACTTGAAGCACCGAGGAAGCGTCACGCCGACTTCGTGGAAGTCGGTGGCGTAGGCGATGACCCCGGCATGGAACTCAGCCATCGCCTTGGCTGGCCCGCGCAGAGGAGCGATGGCGCCCCTGTCGTCCAGGAAGTGCCGGGCATCGGAGATGTACATGCGCGGGTGGTACCTGCGCAGCGCGCGGTCACGGAATCGTACAGCCTGTGGATCGCCTGCGGTCGGCTGGTGCGCAGCTCATGTTTGGCTCCTTCGGGTCGCTTCGCCGAGATCGCGTTCGCCGAATGGGCGCCGGGCGGCGCGGTGCGGTCCGGCGGTCAAGGGACCGTGCACGGATAGACCGACCTCAGCCGGCCATCACCCGGGAGACCGAACAGCACCGGCGACCATGCAGTAACTGACCCACCCTCGTTGACAAGAATCCAGCACTGGCGGGCCCCGCCAGGCGTTTTTCGATCCTCCTCGTCCCACCAATCAAATCAAGGGCTTGGCTTCGGCTGGGCCCTTGTCGCTTGGGTCGCAATGGGCGCCGACGGGCACGTGGGCCCATGCCGGTAGTCCGCAGGGATCTCGGCGGTCTGCTCGCATTCAGCAGCAGCCCCAAGAGCCGCAAAGCCGCGCGCGACCCACCCAACTGCGGTCACCAAGCGCCCAGACCGACGCAAGGCGTGATGGAAGTGCGCCGCGCCTGAAGGCGGCAAGCTCAGCGCAAACGCGAATCGACGACCGGACCGCGGCTGGTCATGCGCTGCATTCGCAAGTCGATCGCGATCATGAAGGCGACGCTGAACGCGACGAGGGTGACGAACCACGGCAGGTCGGACGGCCGCAGCAGATCGGGCGACACGGCATAGCGGTTGCTCGTGGTGCAGACCACCGATGCCGCGGCCATGCCGGTGTAGTGCATGGTGCAGACCGCAGCCGCCATCACCAGGGCTGCCGTGATGCGATGCCATCGCTCACGGGTACGAAATGCCAGCCACAAGGCCGCGGTGGCGGCGAACATCGCAATCAACACCGAGATGCCGACGATGGTTGCATCCCAGTCGAAATAGCCGCCGAAGCTCATCGAGTACATGCCGAGGTAGTGCATCACGGCCACGCCGATGCCAGCCAGCGGACCGGCCAGCAGAATGCGCCTGAGCTGGGTCGGATCGGCCGCGACGAAGCCCAGCGCCAGCGCCGAAACGATGACCGCCGCCACCAGCGACACGATCGTTTCCAGCAGGCGGTAGCCCACGCCCAGCTGCACCTTCCAGCCCAGCATGCCGACGAAGTGCATCGACCAGATGCCGACACCGCCCAGCGCGAGGCCGGCCAGAAAGATGTTGAAGCGATTGACCTGACGATTGGTGCGGTGCGCCGCGGCGGCCGCCGACAGCGCCGTGAAAGCGCCGAGCGCAGAGACCAGATAGGACAGCGCGACGAGCAGCGGTGCGTAGGTGACGGGCAGCAGCTCTGGCGTCATCGGGGGTCTCTCATGTGGAATCCAGGGTTCGCGCTCGAGGCCGCGATGCGGGAAGACCGGCAAGCGCCGATCCCGAGGCATCCTAGTGGCGTGCGCTGAAGTTATCCAGGCCGGATTGCTTGAAGAACGTGACTTGCTTAACGCCAGCTCGCTGGCAGGCTGCGGCCTGGAGTCGCTACTGCGCGATGTGAGCCTGACCGCCCGGGCCGGCGAGTTGCTCGGCATGGCCGGTGTCGAAGGCAACGGCCAGTCGGATCTGGCGGCCATGTTACGCGGCCAGCTGCGAGCCAGCGCTGGCCGCGGCACCATCGGCGGCATTGACACGACGACCTCGTCGACCGTGGCTGACGCGCCCTTTGTCGCCCAAGTTGTTCATTCATGAAGCGATCTTCTACTGGCACCCCGGTGCCGCTGGACAGGGTTCGACCGAAGAGCGCGCGGCTGCTCGAGGCGTTTAGCCCGAAGCTCGGACGCACCGTTCGGTTCTTCGATCGCGCGTGTTTCGATCAATGGACGGCTTTGAAGCCCGATCCGAAGGTTCTGGCGCTTTGGCCAATAAGATCAGCCCCGCGTCGATGCGGGGCTGATTTCGGGAATCACGCCGGCGTCGCTGGCTCCGGGGCCAGCGGTTGCTATCACACTATCAGAGCGACCGCAGGAAGGCCAGCAAGGCCTGACGATCCGCGGTCGACAGGGCCGAGAAGCCCAGGCTTCTTCAGCACCGACTTTCTCGACCGGTCATCGGTACGCTATGGCGACCGCAAGATCGCCGACTACAACGGCACAGCCGATCTGCCACGAGCCGACTACGAGAGCTACAACCACCAGCAGCCTGGCGACCCGGTGAGGCTCGGGCAGGTGATCGTGCAGGTCGCGGCGATGAGCGAAGCGCCACTGCACTTTCTCGCCGGGTCCGATGCCGTAACCCATGCCTATGCGGCGATCAAGCGCCGCTGCGCCGAGGTCGACGCGCAGGCGGCCTTGTCCGTGACGACGGACCTCGACCACTGACAGTGCAAGGAGGGCAGATCATGAACCGAGACCTTCCCTTGTGCGGCCTCACCGTCGTGACTGCCCTTGTCGCGGCGACCCTGCTCACGTGTGCAGGCCATGCGTTGGCCGAACCCACCCCGTCGCCATCCGATCCGCTTCAAACTCGGCTCGTGGCAAGAGAAAGCGTGCGTACCAGGGGCGCTATTGGATGCAGGGCAATCACATCGACTATGCGGACGACACGGGCTTCACGGCCGATGGCGAGTTCCGCGACGACGTCCTGTATCACGCCGGCATGGTCCTGTATCGCGAGCGCTAGCCAGCAGGTCCTATCGTTGCTGCTCAGCCCCTGATCGTTGCCCATCCCAATTCAAGGAACCGCCATGGACGTCACACGAACCACCACCGGACTCGATTTTCTCGCCCGCATCGAAGGCTCTCGCCAGGCCTCCATCGTCGATGCCCTGTCCGGCGTCGCCCCCGATCTGGCCCAGCTTGCCATCAATTTCGTGTATGGCGAGATCTACTCGCGGCCCGGCCTGGACCTGGCCCAGCGCCAACTGGTGACGCTGTCCGCGTTGGCTGCCATGGGAGGCCTCGAGCCGCAGCTGCGCTTCCACATCGCCGGCGCGCTCAACGCGGGATGCACGCCACGCCAACTGGTCGAGCTGATGATCCACCTCGTGATCTATGCCGGCTTCCCTGCCGCGCTCAATGGCACGGCCGCGCTGCGACAGGTCTTTGTGGCGCGTGGCATCGTGCCCGAAGCGTCCGGTGCCGAACCAGCGAGCGACGATCCCTATGTCGCAGGCATGGCGGCGCTGCAAGAGATCGACGGTGATGCCGGCGAGAAGGTGATTGCCTCCCTCAGGGGCCTCTCGCCGGACCTCGGCCGCTTCATCATCGACTTTGCGTTCGGCCGGATCTACACACGTCAAGGCCTCGATCTGCACTGCCGAGAACTGGTCACCGTGGCTGCGCTCGCCGCGATGGGATGTGCCGTGCCGCAACTCAAGATTCATATCCACGGCTTCCTGAACGTCGGCGGAACGAAGGAGCAACTGGTCGAGGTGGCCATTCAAATTTCCGCCTACGCCGGATTTCCCCGTGCCATCAACGCTGCACTGGCTATCCAGGAAGTGCTCGGCGAAACGATTGCGTCACGCCCGCATTGAAATGACGCTCTCCGAAGCGCCACCGGCGCCCCCAACTCAATGGGCGTCTCTGCCGCCCTGTTGCAATGGAACCTTCAGGCCTGCTTTGCAAGTGCGGTCATGACATCACGCCAAGCCTTCTGCTCGGAAGAGGACATGCCACCCAGGGCGCCCCCCATCGCCGCCCGCTCGTGGTCAGTGGCAGAGCGTTCCATGCGCACTCCTTTCGGCGTCAGGCGAAGCAGCTTGACTCGGTGTTCGACGGCATCCCGCTCCGCCACAACATAGCCGTTGTCCTGCAGGTACTTCATCGGCCGATGAAGCGCCTGTTTGCTGACGCCGAGCACCTCCAGCAACCCGCCAATCGAGATGCCATCGGTCCGCGCAATGACGTAAAGGATTCGATGGTGGACACGTGTCAGGCCATGCTTCTCCAGGTACCGGTCGGCCTGCGATACGAGTCCGCGGAACGCGAAGTGCATCAATAGCAACGCGCCGTCAAGAGGATGGAGCTCGCGCATGCCGGCCTTCTCAACCGCGGGCAATCCGAAAGCAGGGTTGGCCTTGGCCATGAATACGTCCCGTCTGCGGCACCCCGACGGCATGGCTCACCGTTGAGCAATGCGGGGGCCACCGCAATGCTACTGCGTCGCCGACGGTGAACTGGGCTTGGTGACCTATGGAATGGGAGTCATCGCTTCGGGCTACCCACGATGCAGGTACCGGTCGCGTGCGCACACAGCCTGTCCGCGTTGTCCAGGAGCCTGGCCTCCGCCGCGACGACGGTTCGGCCACTGTGGATCACGGATGCCTCCGCCCTGACGGGCCCTGAGTCTTCGGTCAGCGATCGCAGGTAGGTGATCTTGAGGTCGAGGGTGCTATAGACGGCGTCGGCCGGGAGTGTGCTGTAGACGGCCAAGGCGATCGCTCCATCCAGCAGCGTGGCGACATAACCGCCGTGGACCGCGCCGGCGGGGTTGTAGTGATCCGGCGTCGGACTGCCTTGAAGAGTGACCTTTCCGTGAGCGACCTCGGTCCCGGCGAGACCCAGCGTCCGGCCGATGCCTCTTCCGAAACCGCCCGCGGCAAAGACCTTCTTCAGTGTTTCAAGCCCCGTCGCGCCCATCTTTCACTCCAAAAGAGTGAAAGGATACTTGTCTTCGCGCACTTAGGTCAATACACATGACCTTAGAAACTCTCACGAGACTGGCGATGAAGGAACCCATCGACGTTGCCCCTTCAGAGCTGGCGTGGCGGGAAGGGCCGGACCACCAGGTGTCGACCAAGCCAGCACCCGGCAGCACCGCATCGGCATCCATGACATTCAGTCGACGCTGGTCATGCGTTTCACCGCGACGGTCCAGCGTTGGAAGGCCGCCATCTGATCGGTGACGAACTTGCGCGTCGTCTCATCGATGCAGCGCCCCGTGGCGGCGTCGAATTTGGCCTGCGCGCCGCCCGTCGGCGCGCCGAATGCGTTCGCGCAGCGCGATCACCGATGCCGGCAGGCCCTTGCCCGTGCGCGCGGCTACGCGGACCAGACGGGGCTTGCCGGAGCAAGCCGCAGCGGAATTGCCAAGGCGCGAATGGAGGGACATCGACCGGCTGGGGCCGGGGACGTGAAGCGTGGCCAAAACCGGCGGGCTGCCTGTCTCAGTTGCGCAGGACCTGGGGATGTGGCGTCACTGTGGCCTGGAAACAAGCCACGCGGTGAGGCTCATCCCCATCACGTTCGCGTACTCCGTGCGGGACCGTCGTTGGGCCTTGACGCCGCCATCGGCCGTGGTCATGTCGTTGTTGAACCTCGGCCCTGTCTCGCCGATGCGCGTCAGATGACTTGCCGCGCCAGGGGCCAACTTGCCGCCCGTGGCTTCGATGCCCGCCAGCTCTGGCGAGGCAGGCGAATTCAGCTGCAGTTGCTGAGCCAAAGCGCCGCTGGCTGCAATGGCAGTGGCGAGGATGAGCGCGGTTTGCTTGAACATGGTGGCCTCAGGGCTTCGAACGGAGGAAAAATCTGCTGCCTGGGTGGCGGTCGATCGATGTCGTGTTCGATGCGCTGAGTCTAGGGATGCGGCTGGCGCAGATAAATGCCGCGGCGATCAATGGGCCATTCCATATTTCACAACAGTCTGGCTCGAAACCAAGGCGCTATCGAGCCGATCTCGCTGCGGCGATGCTCACGTGCGCCAGGAGAGGCCACAGCAGGCTGTCTCCCCCTGAGCACTGCGCACAATTTGTGCCCTTGCGGCGCCGACATCCCACGTTCGAAGGCTGCGATTTGTCCAACACGGACTTTCTTCACGACTAAAGTAGATCTTCATCCCCATGATTGGGAGTTGAGCATGCGCACACTCGTTGCCGCCGCCGCGGCTGTGTCCGCCTTCGTCAGTGTGCCGGCCAATGCCGCCATCGACATCTATGCAGCTGTGCTGCTGGGCGCCAATGAATGCTCCGGCACCACCTGCGGCACCTTCGGCGACCCAGATGGCTTCGGCGCCGCGAGCGTGCTGATCGACAACCTGACAAACGAAGTCAGTTGGGTCATCACCGTCAACGACGTCGACCCCGTCACCGCAGCCCACATCCACTTTGCACCGGCCGGCACCAACGGCCCGGTGCGCATCGATTTCAGCGGCCAGTTGAGCGGCTCGGTTGTCGACACCGACGCCGCGTTCATCACGCCGACCTCGTTCGTCGACAAATACGTCAACGTCCACACGCCGCTGTTCCCTGGTGGCGCAATCCGCGGCCAGTTGATCTACGTGGCCAGCGTGACCTCGCCAATCCCCGAACCCTCCGCCTACGGGCTGATGCTCGCCGGCCTGGGCGGCGTGCTGCTGGTAGCGCGCAGGCGCCGCACTTCGTCGAGAGACTGAGCGCGATCACGGGAAGAACTGGCTGCGCGGCGAGGGGGCCGCCAGAGCGTTGCTGGCGAACGCCTAGCGAAAGAACGGCGTTTGCCTCCGCACGCCTCGGCCCGAGAATGTTTGCGCGATCAATCCCCCAGGCAGGTGTCGGTGAGCCCCGCAAACGCGGCATGTTCAGTACGCACGGCAGGCGTAGATTGACTGCATGGCCACCTACACGCCGATCGGGAAAACTGCAAACCCTGCACTTGCCGGTATCAGAAGGGCAGCGCCCGCTCATTCCGGCGCTTCCGCCAAGGCGATCCAGCGATGTCGTCGCGCAGGGGACAAGAAGCCGGCCGAAGCCTTGCTCGCAACCCCACGAATTCCAAGCGGGGGACACCGGCCGGCCCTCTCCAGTCGGCTGTTGGGTATCACACTCGTCTTCCTGTTGGTGATGACCGGCATGCTGCTCGTCCCGGCCTTCCCGCTCGCTGGCGTCGCCGTGGTGGCGATCAGCTACTGGGTCAGCCGCCTGGTGGGCGGCCGAAGCGACGAAGCATTCATCGCCTGGCTGGTGGTGTTGGGCGGCCTGTGCGCGCTGGTCATGCTTGCCATGTGGATCGCTGCAAGGTTTTGACGACGGGCGGCCCTCTCTACAATGCGGCCCCCTCGCATCTGCTGCCCTGTTCCAGTTCCGCGCCCATGGACATCGTTGTCAACGAAGAACTCAAAGCCTACATCGACCCGTTGACCCCGGAAGAGTACGAAGCCCTGGAGCGCAGCATCATGTCCGAAGGCTGCCGCGACGCGCTCGTGCTGTGGGGCGACGTGCTCGTCGACGGCCACAACCGTTACGGCATCTGCCGCAAGCACGGGCTGCCATACCAGACCGTGCAGAACACGCGCTTCCAATCCATCGAAGATGTGCACCTGTGGATGATCGACCAGCACCTGGGCCGGCGCAGCATCTCGGACTTCCAACGCGGCGTGCTGGCCCTGCGCAAGCGGGAAATCGTGGCAGAGCGGCGCGCGCGGACGGTCGCGGCGCCGAACCCGGCGCCAGACAAGCCGGCCGCCGAGGCACCTGATGCGGGCATCGGTGGCACGAAGGCGCCGGAAGCGCTCGACACCCGCGAAGCCCTGGCAAAGGCTGCGCGCCTGAGCAGCAGCCAGGTGGTGATGATCGAAAAAATCCAGAAGCAGGCGGCGCCTGAACTGGTGGCGGCGGTCAAGTCCGGGACCATCTCGATCAATGCCGCAGCCGCCGTCGCAAGCTTGCCTGCCCAGGAGCAGGTCGCGGCCGCAGCCGCCGGAAAGGACGAGCTGAAGCTGGCCGCCAAGCGCGTTCGCGAATCCAGACGCAAGCCGCACAGCGATTCGGACGCCGCACCGGCGGAGGCTGCCGGGTCGGAAGACACCGTGGAGTCGCTGCGGCAATGCGTTGTCGCCTTGACCGCGGAGAACGCGGCCTTGCGCCTGCAGGTGGCGGCGCTGCAGAATCAGTTGCGGGATCATGCAGTGACCCCATGACGCTCAGTCCCGCTGCTTAACCGGGCAAGGCGTCTCCGAACACGTTCAGCGCCGGACCGTGCAGTGAACCCAGCAAGTCAACAGGGTCGACCGCCTCGGCCAGTGCCAGGGCGCCGCTGCGCCGATACGAGGGCGCCAGCAGCCGCCGGGCGGTTTCGACCACGATGGGCGCCGTCACGGCATAGATGTCCTGCCCACGCACGCCGGCCGTCCTTGTCACGCCGTCCTGCACCAGTCGCACCGCCAACTCGAAACGCTGCGCCGAGCGCCCGCTGTCGTCCGTCGCAGTGGGCGGCGGTGTCGATGCATCGCGGATGTCGGCCAGCGCCGAGCGGTTGAGCAGCGATCGGATCGCGCCGACCTTCAGGTGGTGGGCCAGGGTGATGACCTCGCTGAAGGGCAGTTCGACCATGGCCTGGGTACCCAGCGGCGCGGAGAAGACCCAGTCCGGCACCTCGACCGATGGCGCCAGGGGCGCCAGGCGCCCGTTCGTCACGACCATGCGCGGCACCGTGTTGCGCTCGCCAGTCTTGCGCGTACCGGCGGTGGGCCACCAGCGGTCGAGCGCAATCGCTACCGTGATCTCGTCGATGTCGCCATCGGATGCCTGCGCGCTGGCCAGAAGATCGGCCAGGCCGCCATAGAATCCGGCCGCCGGAATCACGACCCGATGGGCAGCGCGCGCTGGTGCATCGAAGTCGGCCAAGCTCGCTTGCGCGCTGGCCTGCTCTGCCGTCACATCGATGTAGTGGCAACCGGCACGCAGCGCCGCCAGCGCCACGGGCGCCGCGGTGTCGAGGAACGGACCCGCGCAGTTGATGACGACCGCACAGCCGGCGAAGGCCTTGTCGAGGCTGACCGGGTCGTCGAGCTCGGCAATGCGCCGGGAAACAGCCGGAGGCATCGTCTCGTCGAGCCGGGCGGCGCTGCGCCCGACCGCCACCACCGGCAGCCCGCGGCGCTGCGCTTCCTGGACGACGAATTGACCGGTGTGGCCGGTGGCGCCGTACACGGCGATGAATTGGCGGGCGGCATTCATGGGAGTCCTTTCATGGGTGTTGTTCATGATGATACAGACCTGTCTGTTCTTCCAAGATTACAGACAGGTCTGTAGCATGTCAAGCATGAGCACCCCCTCCGCCCCCCGCTCCCAGCGACATCCATCACCAACAGGCCGCTCCGGCGCGGTGTCGAAGCGCCCGGCGACGGCAACTGCCCGCACCGCGGGCACTGCGGCAGTCGAACCCGCGCTCGACGTCCGCGACCGCATCCTCGACACCGCTTCCAGGCTGTTCTATGGACGCGGCGTGCGCGCTGTCGGCGTCGATCTGGTCGTGCTGGAAGCGGCGGTGGCGAAGACGAGCCTGTACCGCTACTTCCCCACCAAAGACGATCTCATCGTCGCCTTCCTGGAACGCGAGGATCTCGAGTTCTGGGCGCAATGGGACGGCGTGGCCCTGCGCTTCCCAGACGATCCCGCCGGCGAACTGGACGCCCATATGCTCTGGATCGGCGAGCGCCTTGCCCGCTCAAACTACCGCGGCTGCCCGCAGATCAACGTGGCGGCCGAGTTCGCCGAGCAGGACCACCCGGCGCGCCAGGTCTCGCAGCGACACATGCAGGCGCTGCGAGGCCGCCTGCTGGACATCGCCAATCGGCTGAACGTACCGCGTCCCAAACAACTCGCCGCACAGCTCGCGGTGCTGGTCAACGGCGCTTTTGTCAGCTCGGGCCTGCTCAGCCCCGAAGAAGCCACCGGCGTGCTGCGGGGGGCGCTGAAGGCCTTGCTGGCCGGCGCGCGGGCTGACGCTTGAGCGTGACGATCGAGAGAAAATCGGTGCCTGCAGCAACGGTGGAGAACCCGTGTGACCGGCGTACCCAATTTTCACTTCCTGATGCGGGACTTGGCGCATGAGGTGGATGCCGGACGCGTGACGGATATCGAAGCGGCCGGCAAAGTGGCCGAAGCCATTCAGAAGGCACTCAAATGCATGTACGTGACCTTTTGGAGTGTCTCCGGTCAAGCCGGCCAGCGGGTCATGCGCAGCGTCGCGGCCTATGACGGCGCAAGGGAGCTTGCTGTCGCCGGCGCTGCGGTGTTCCCGGAGTCCGGTGGCGGTTTCTTTGACGCGTTGGTCAGAGAGGGATGCTATGTCTGTGGCGACACTTTTGCGGACCCCGTTCTCCAAGGCGTGAAGGAGACCATGCTGGTGCCGTTCAACATCCGCGCCTTGTTGGCCGCCTCGTATGGCGGCCATGGCGAAGTGCAGGGGATCATCACCTGCACCAACAACATCGCTCGCAAGTGGCGGTCCTCGGAGATCACTGCCGTCAGGAAGTGTGCGGCCGAAATCTCGACCCTGCGCGCCCAGCGCCGCTTACTCGGAAACTCGCTCTCCACCGGGGGCTTCCTGGAGTGACTACGCGGCCCGCCAAGCGCTTTCGGCCGCATCCGGTCTGTCGCGCTCGCTTGGCTCCTGCGTCCCAGCCGATCGGCGACATCCGCCTCACAGAAACGCGTTCGTCACGCCGCCATCCACCAGCATTGCTTCGCTGGTCATGAAGCTGCTTTCGTCGCTGGCCAGAAAGAGCGCGGCCTGAGCGATGTCCATCACTTCACCCATGCGCCTCAAGGGCGCCCGCGCAATGCGCTGGGCCATCATCTCCGGCGTGACATTGATGCGCACGCCCTCGGTCAGCACCGAACCGGGACAGACCGCGTTGACGCGGATGCCTTGCGGGCCGAGATCTGCGGCGGCTGAGCGGGTGAGCCCCAGCACCCCCGCCTTGACACCGCAGTAGAGCATCGCGTTGGGCACGCCCAGGAAACCCGCTGACGAGGCGATGTTGACGATCGAGCCGCCGCCACTGCGCACCATCGCCGGCGCCGCCGCCTGGATGCCCCAGACGACCGAATTGAAGCCGGTGCCGACCATGCGCGTCAGCATCTCGGGCGTGATGTTCTCGATCGGGCCGTAGCGCACCCAGATCGCGTTGTTGACCAGCACGTCGAATCGGCCGAAGCGGCGCTCGAGCTCGGCAATCGTCTCGACGAAGCTTTCGCGGCGAGACACGTCGCCGCCGAAGCCCACGGCCCTGCCGCCCGCTGCCGCGATCTCCTGCGCCGCCTGCGCGGCGAGCTCGGCCTTGATGTCCAGGATGCCCACCGCGGCGCCGTGGCGCGCGAACAGCTCCGAGATGGCGCGACCGATGCCCTGCGCGCCGCCGGTGACGAGTGCCACCTTGTCCTTCAAACGTGTGTCCATCACCATCCTTTCAAGGCAGGCCACGCCGCCGTTGTTGCCATGGGTTCAGCCGCCCAGCAGCGCATAGACCGGATCGTCCGGAAACTTCGCCCCTTGCGGCAGGCGCGGGCCGAAGCGCTGGGCCTCGGTGCCTTCAGGCGTGCCGAGCGGGCGGATCCAGTCGTAGACCACCGTGCGCTCGGCGATGCGCCATTCGCTGCCCCGCTTCTCGAAGCGGTCGATGTAGCGACCGGCGAGAAACACCTCGCGCTGCACGCCCTGCGCATCGGCGTCGCGCTGCAGTGCCTGGAAGTAGGTCTCGACCGCGGCGGCCGAGGCTTGAAGGAAAGTGATGGACAGATTGCTGATGATGTGAACCGAGCGTTCGGAGGTGCGCAGCTTCTCGAGCGCCCAGTCGATGAAGCCGGTGGCGCTGCCCGAATAGGGGCCATGGCGGTCGGTCGCGTCGGGCCAGTAGGCGGAGCGAAGTGCCTGCTCGTCGCAGCGGTCGATGCCGCGGCAATAGCGGTACATGCACTCGCGGATGGCCTCGCGATCGAGCAGTTGTTGGAGCGGGGCGTGGGTGTCGGTGTTCATGCGGAGGAATCTCCATAGAATTTCATACGTAGCCTTCAGCATCACAGATGTGAATACCATGAGTCCAGCCCACGCCTCGCCCGTCAAGTCCGCAGCGCGTGTGCTGCAGGTGCTGGAGCACTTCCGCAACGTCCGTGTGCCGCAGTCGCTGAAGCAGCTCACCACGGCGCTGGGCTACCCGCAGTCGAGCACCACGGTGCTGCTGAAAAGCCTCATCGCGCTCGGCTACCTCAACTACGACCGCGTGCGCCGGGTGTACTTCCCCACGCTGCGCGTGGCCGACCTGGGCGACTGGGTGGCGAACGAACTGCTCGGCCGCGGCCGCATGAGCGAGGCCATGCGCGACATCCACAATGCCACCGGCGAGACGGTCTCGATCGCGGTGCAGAACGACGTCTTCATCCAGTACATCCGCGTCATCCAGTCCACCCACCCGCTGCGCTTCTTCACCGAAGAAGGCAGCATGCGGCCGCTGGTCGAATCGGCGCTCGGGTGGCTGCTGATGTCGACGCATGCCGACGACGAAGTCGAGCGGCTGATCCGCCGCGCCAACATCGCCGTGTCCAGCCCCGAGCGCCGCGTGCCGGTGGCCCAGATGATGGAGAAGGTGGCGTCCCTGCGCAGCGGCAAGGTCGCGTATGCGGAGGGCGTGCCGCTGCAGGGCGGCGCCACCGTGTGCGTGCTGCTGCCCGTCGCCGTGCACGAGCAGCCGGTCGTGCTGGGCATGGGTGGCGCGCTCGACCGCGTGCGGCCCATGAAGGCGCGCTACACCGCCATGTTGAAGCGTGCCGCGCAGGAGGTCGGCCAGTCCGCCGCCACGCGGCCCGCTGCGGGCTAGCCCGCAGCGAAGATGCACACAGGCAACTTCGTGCCTCGACAGGGTCACGGGGCGCACTTGTGAAACAGGTGGTCGATCAGGTGGTCGATCAGGTGGCCAGCGTTCCGCCGTCCACCGGGAGCGTCACGCCGTTGACATAGCTGGCCATCGCCGACGCGAGAAAGATGGCTGGCCCGGCCAGTTCGTCGGGCTGGCCGACGCGGCCCATCGGCGTGCGTCGCATGAAGGCCGCCAGCCGCGCCGGGTCGCTTCGGGTGGCGGCGGTCATCGGTGTCTCGATCACGCCGGGTGCCAGCGCATTCACGCGGATGCCGTCAGCGGCCAAGTCGACGGCCATCGTTTCGGTCAGCATCTTCAGGGCCGCCTTCGAGCTGGAATAGCCGACGCAGCCGGCCTGCGCGATGAACGCCGCGCCCGAGGCGATGTTGATGATGCTGCCGCGTGTGCGGCGCAGGGCCGGCAGGAAGGCGTGGATGGTGTTGAAGCAGCCGAACAGGTTCACATCGACCACCCGGCGCAGCGCGGCGTGCGCCTGCGGACTGTCGATGCCTTCGCGGATCAGGATGCCGGCGCTGTTCACCAGCACGTCGATGTCGCCGATCTCGGCACCGACGCGCTCGGCCACCGCACGGCATGCCTCGTCGTCGCAGACATCCAGGCCGAAGGCCCAGGCCTCGCCGCCGGCGTGCCGGATCTCGGCCACGGTGTCCTGGCAGCCCGGCTCGGCCAGGTCGGTCATCACGACGCGGGCGCCTTGTTGCGCATAGCCCCATGCAATGGCCCGGCCGATGCCGCTGGCAGCCCCGGTGACGAGCGCCAGGCGGCCCTGCAGCAGGGCCGCGTTGTCAGGAATGTTGAATGCCATGCGGGCTGACTCCGGGTTCAGGGGAAACGTCGCCTCGGCTCGAGGACGGCGAAGCAAGCGCCTGGCGGCTGGCCCGCTTGCGCAACCGCCAGGCCTGGTACTCGCCGACGATGCCGCGCGGAAACACCAGCACGACCACCACGAACACGACACCTTGCAGGATCAGCACCCACTCGGCGAAGCCGGCCAGGTAGTTCTGCATCGTCACCGAAATCAGGGCGCCGACGATCGGGCCCAGCATCGTCTGGATGCCGCCCAGGATGGACATCAGCACTGCCTCGCCCGAGACGCCGAAGCCGACGTCGGTGAGCGTGGCGATCTGGAACACCACGACCTTGGTCGCGCCCGCCAGGCCGGCCAGCGCGGCCGACAGCGTGAAGGCCAGCAGCTTGTAGCGATTGACCTTGTAGCCCAGCGAAATGGCGCGCGGCTCGTTGTCGCGGATCGCCTTCAGCACCTGGCCGAAGGGCGAGTAGACGATGCGGTAGGCGAGCCAGAAGCCCAGCACCGCGATCGTCAGCACGACGTAGTACAGCGTCATGTTGTTGCCCAGGTCCAGTAGGCCGAACAGCGGCCGCCTCGGCACGTTCTGGATGCCGTCCTCGCCGCCGGTGAAAGGCAGCTGCAGCGCAACGAAGTAGACCAGCTGCGCGAAGGCCAGCGTGATCATCGAGAACGCGATGCCCTGGCGGCGGATCGCCAGCAGCCCGGTGGTCGCGCCGAGTGCCGCCGCGGTGGCCACCCCCGCGAGGATGCCGAGCGAGACGTCGAAGCCCCAGACCTTGATCGCGTGCGCGCTGACATAGGCCGCGCTGCCGAAGAACATTGCATGGCCGAACGACAGCAGGCCGACATAACCGACCAGCAGGTTGAGCGACGCCGCCAGCAGCGCAAAACACAGCAGCTTCATCATGAACACCGGATACACCAGCGTCGGCGCGATGAGCAGCGCGACGAGCCCCAGCGCAAGCGCCGGGCGATGGACCGGGGACGGAGGGAAGGTCATCACGCGCCTCTTGATGGTTAGCACTCAGTGCGCGCTGCCGAACAGCCCATTGGGCTTGACGGCCAGCGTGACGATCATGACGACGAAGATGACGATGCCCGCCACTTCGGGCAGGTACAGCTTGGCCAGGCCCTCCAGCACGCCGAGGCCGAAGCCGGCCACCACCGAGCCGATGATCGAGCCCATGCCGCCGATCACCACCACCGCGAACACGACGATGATCAGGTGGCTGCCCATCAGCGGGCTCACCTGGTAGATCGGCGCGGCCATGACGCCGCTCAGCCCCGCCAGGCCGACGCCGAGGCCGTAGGTCAGCATCAGCATGCGCGGCACGTTGATGCCGAAGGTGCGCACCAGCGACGGGTTCTCGGTGGCCGCGCGCAGGTAGGAGCCGAGCTTGGTGCGCTCGATGGTGAACCAGGTCACCATGCACAGCGTGAACGACGCGGCGATGACCCACACCCGGTACAGCGGCAGGAAGGCCGCCGGCGTGTCGATGCCGCCGCTGATCGGGTTCGGATAAGGCATGCCGGTGGCGCCGAACTTGAGCCGGAAAGCGCCTTCCATGATCAGCGAGATGCCGAAGGTCAGCAGCAGCGCGTAGACGTGGTTCGACTTGTACAGCCGGCGCAGCATCGTGCGCTCGAGCAGCAGGCCGAAGGCCGCGACGATGAGCGGCGCGAGCAGCAGCGCCGGCCAGTAGCCGATGCCCAGGTACTCGAGCAGGCCCCAGGCGACGAAGGCCCCCAGCATGTACTGCGCGCCGTGCGCGAAGTTCACGATCTGCAGCAGGCCGAAGATGATCGCCAGGCCCAGGCTCATCAGGGCATAGAACGAGCCGTTGATCAGGCCGATGACCAGCTGCCCGATGAAGGCGGCCACTGGCACGCCGAAGAGGGTATCCATGGTGTGCGTTCCTCAGAGACCCAGCAGGGCCTCGATGCGCGGCAGGTCGGCGTCGATCTCGTCGCGCCCGAACTGCTCGACCGCATGACCTTCCTGGATGACGTAGAAGCGGTCGGCGACGCGCGACGCGAAGCGGAAGTTCTGTTCGACCATCAGCACCGTGAAGCCGCGCTCACGCAGCAAGCGGATGGTCTGGCCGATCTTCTCGACGATCACCGGCGCAAGGCCCTCGGTCGGCTCGTCCAGCAGCAGCAGCGTGGCGCCCGTGCGCAGGATGCGGGCGATCGCCAGCATCTGCTGCTCGCCGCCCGACAGCCGGGTGCCCGGGCTGCGGCGGCGCGCCAGCAGGTTCGGGAACAGCGCGTAGATCTCGTCGACGCTCATGCCGCCGGGCAGCAGCACCGGGGGCAGCATCAGGTTCTCCTCGACGTCCAGGCTGGCGAAGATGCCGCGCTCCTCGGGGCAGTAGGCCACCCCCAGATGGGCGATCGCTTCCGGCGGCAGGCCGCGGGTCGAGCGGCCGCCGATGCGGATGTCGCCACCGCGCTTGTCGATCAGGCCCATCACGGCGCGCAGCGTCGTCGTCTTGCCCGCGCCATTGCGTCCCAACAGGCACACCACTTCGCCGCGCCGCACCTCGAGGTCGACGCCATGCAGCGCCTGGGTCTCGCCGTAGAACGCCGTCAGCTGCGACACGGCCAGAAGGGGTTCGGCTTCAGGCATGGACCCCTCCGACATAGGCCTCGATGACCCGCGCATCGCGCGAGACTTCGTCATAGCTGCCCTCGGCCAGGATCTCTCCCGCCTGCAGCACGGTGATGCGGTCGCACAGCTCGGCCACCACCTTCATGTTGTGCTCGACCATCAGCACCGTGCGCTGGTGGGCCACGTCGGCAATCAGCCGCATCACCGGCGCGATGTCTTCGCTGCCCAGGCCGGCCATGGGTTCATCGAGCAGGATCAGCGCGGGCTCGAGGGCGATGGTCGTCGCCAGCTCCAGCGCCCGCTTGCGCCCGTAGGACAGATCGGCCGCCGGCGTATCGCGCCAGCGCGCCAATCCCAGCCGCTCGATCAGCACCATCGCTTCGTCGTTGAGGCCGTCCAGCACACGTTCGCTGCGCCAGAACGCAAAGGTCGGGGCCTCGCGGCGCTGCAAGGCGACACGCACGTTTTCCAGCACCGTCATCTGCCCGAACACGGCGGAGATCTGGAAGGATCGCGCCAGGCCCATCAGCGCGACGTCCGCCGGCTCGGCGCGGGTGATGTCGCGGCCATTGAAGCTGATGGTGCCGGCGCTGACCGGCAGGAACTTCGTCAGCAGGTTGAAGCACGTCGTCTTGCCGGCGCCGTTCGGGCCGATCAGCGCATGCACGGCATGGCGCTTCACGCGCAGGGACACGTCTTTCACGGCATGGAAGCCGCGGAACGCCTTGCACAGGCCACGCGTCTCCAGGATGTAGTCGTCACTCATGGTCGTGATCCATCGGCAAAACGTGCTTCGGGCAGGCCGCTCACTTTGAGTCCAATCACCTCGACCACTGCGCCCGCATCCGGCGCGTCGCTGCGCAGCCGGTGGCCCGAATCGGAGATGCTGGTGACATAGAGCACATCCAGCGCCGGTCCACCGAAACAGGGGCAGGTCGGGTACTGCACGGGAAGATCCACCAGACGGTCGAGGCTGCCGTCCGGCCGAAAGCGTGCGATGCGGCCGGCAAGCACGAGCGCCACCCACACGCCGCCTTCAGCGTCCACCGTGGCACCGTCCGGCCCCGAGCCGTGGGGCCGCGTGTCGACGAAGGGTCGCGCAGCGCCCACGCGGCCGCTGGGCCCGTCATAGTCGCAGACCTGGACGATGCCCGAGAGGCTGTCGGCGAAGTACATGCGATCGCCCGCCGGGCTGAAGCAGATGCTGTTGGCGATCGCAATGCCACTCTGGAGCACATCGACACGACGCTCGGCATCGAGCCGGTAGATTTGGCCATCGGGATCGGTCCGGCCATGCACCAGCGAGCCGGCGACAAACCGACCCTGGCGATCGCAACGCCCGTCGTTCAGGCGCATCTGCGGCTTCGGGTGCTGCACCGCCACCAGCGGCGTCGTCTCGCCGCTTTGGAGGTCGAGCAGGTGGAAGCCGCTGGCCAGCGCCATCAGCAGCCGCCCGCTGTCCGTCAGCGCGATCGAGCCGATGTCCTCGGGCACGGGCCAACTGCGCACCTCGCCGCTGGCCGGGTGCAGACGCCGGACCTGCGGCGCCTTCGAGTCCACCCAGTACAGCGACTGATCGCGCGGGTCCCAGAGCGGGCTTTCGCCGAGCCGGTCGCGCGGGCCGGGAAGACATCGCATGTCCATGATGCTGCCTGCTTCGCTGCCTACTTCGCCGCCTTGGCGAATTCGCACACGCCTTCGGCGAGCGGCCGGTAGGCCTGCTCGGCGGGAATCTCGGCGCCGATCTTGTAGTAGTCGAACTTGCCTTTGGATTCGGCCGGCGACTTGATGGTGATCGAGTAGCTCGGCCGCATCAGCTGGCCGTCCTCGCGGATGCGCGCGTTCTTGATCGCGAAGTCGTCAACCGGCGTGGCCTTCATCTTGGCCATCACCGCCGGGCCGGCGTCGCTGCCTGCCGCCTTCACGGCCTTCAGGTAGTGCGTCATCGCGCTGTAGGCGCCGGCCTGGATGTAGGTCGGCACGACGCCGTTGCTGCGCTCCATGAAGCGCTTGGCCCAGGCGCGGCTCTCGGGGTCGCGGTCCCAGTAGAACGGCGCCGTGAACTGGATGCCCTGCGCAACCTCCAGCCCCATCGCGGTGACGCTGTTGATCGTCATGCCGAACACGGTGACGATCTGTCCGTTCTTCGTCAGGCGGTATTCGGCGGCCTGCTTGAGCGCATTCGACAAGTCCGCGCCGGCGTTCAGGATGACGATGGCCTTCGCCCCGCTGGCCTGCGCCTGCAGCAGGTAGGAGGAGAAATCGGTGGTGCCCAGCGGGTGCTTGACCGAGCCGAGCACCTTGCCGCCCGCGGCCTCGATGAAGCGCGTCGCGTCGGTCTGCAGGGCCTGGCCGAAGGCGTAGTCGACCGTCACGAAGTAGAAGCTCTTGATGCCTTGCTTCATCAGCGTCTGCACGCCGGCCTTGGGCAGCGAGTAGGTGTCGACGATGAACTGCACCGTCATCGGCGAGCAGGACTTGCCGGTCAGCTCCGCGGTGACCGTGCCGGCGACGAGGTAGGGCTTCTGCTTCTCCTTCATCAGCGATTGCACGCCGAGCGCGATGGAGGACGCCGAGCCGCCGATGATGGCGTCGACCTTGTCGTTCTCGATCCACTTGCGCGCCAGGCCCAGGCCGATGTCGGGCTTGTTCTGGTCGTCGGCAACGACGATCTCGATCGGCTTGCCGTCGAGCTTGCCGCCGAAGTCCTCGACCGCCATGCGCGCAGCGATCACCGAGCCCGGGCCGCCGTTGCCGGAATAGGGGCCGGTCATGTCGCCCATGACGCCGATGCGCAGCACGTCGTCGGAGATCTGCGCGCTGGCGGATGCCGCGGCGAACAGGACGAAGGTCGCGGTGGCCAGTGCGGTGGCCTTGTTGTGGAAGAAAGTCATGCGTGTCTCCTGGTGAAGAAATGCTCTGTATCGAGCGAGGTCAGGTTCGGCGATTTAGGTCCGGTCGGTGGGCAGTTGATAGCCTTTGAACTGCTCGCGCAGTGCCAGCTTCTGCAGCTTGCCGGTGGCTGTGTGCGGGAGCGCGTCGACGAAGACGACGTCATCCGGCAGCCACCACTTGGCCACCTTGCCTTCCATGAAGGCCAGCACCTCGGCGGTGCTTGTGTTGGCGCCGGGCTTTCTAACGGCGATCAGAAGCGGCCTCTCCTGCCAGCGGCTGTGCGCGACGCCGATGACCGCCGTCTCCTTCAAGGCCGGGTGGCCCAGCGCGACGTTCTCGAGGTCGATCGACGAGATCCACTCGCCGCCCGACTTGATGACGTCCTTCGAGCGATCGGTGATCTGCATGTAGCCGTCGCCGTCGATGGTGGCCACGTCGCCGGTGGCGAACCAGCCGTCGGCGTCTAAGGGCGATCCGTCCTCCCCTCGAAAGTACGCGGCCGCCACCCAGGGGCCGCGCACCTTCAGCTCGCCGAAGGCCTTGCCGTCGTGCGGCAGCGGCCGGCCGTCGGCATCGAAGATCTCCAGTTCCACGCCATAGATCGCGCGCCCCTGCTTGAGCTGCAGGTCGATGCGCTGCGCGACCGGCAGCTCACGGTGCTTGTCGAGCAGCGTGCCGATCGTGCCGAGCGGGCTGGTCTCGCTCATGCCCCAGGCGTGGATCAGGAAGGCGCCGAAGCGCTGCTCGAACTTCTCGATGATCGCGCGCGGCGCTGCCGAGCCGCCGACGACGACACGTTCGAGCCGGATCTGCGACAGGTCGAGACTGTGCTCATGGCGTTCGATGTAATCGAACAGCCCCAGCCAGACGGTGGGCACGCCGAGCGAGAAGTTGCAGCCCTCCTCCTTCAGCAGCCGGTAGATGTTCTCGCCGCTGAGGCTGGCCCCCGGCAGCACCAGCTTGGCGCCGCACATCGCCGCGGCATACGGCACGCCCCAGGCGTTGACGTGGAACAGCGGCACGACGAGCAGCACGCTGTCTCGCGCCGACAGGGCCAGCCCGTCGGAGGCACAGGCCGTGAACGAATGCAGCACCGTGGAGCGATGGCTGTACAGCACGCCCTTCGGGTGGCCGGTGGTGCCGGACGTGTAGCACAGCGACGACGCGCGGTTCTCGTCGAAGGTGGGCCAGGCGTAGTCGGGCGAGGCCTCGGCCAGCAGGTCCTCGTAGCACAGCAGGCCGGGCAGGTCGATCGCCGGCAACTGGTCGCGACGGCACATCGCGACGAAGCCTTTCACCTGCGGGCACTGCGGCGCGATCGTCGCCACCAGCTCGGCAAAGCTGGTGTCGAAGAAGACGAAGCCGCTCTCGGCGTGGTTGACGATGTAGACGATCTGCTCCGGGAACAGCCGCGGATTGACGGTGTGCAGCACCGCGCCCCTGCCGGACACGCCGAAGTAAAGCTCCAGGTGGCGGTGCGTGTTCCAGGCTAGCGTCGCGACGCGCTCGCCCGCGCCAACGCCGAGTGCACCCAGCGCGTTGGCGAGCCGCTTGGCGCGCTCGCGCACCTGGCGCCAGTTGCTGCGGTGCATGCTGCCGTCCACCAGGTGCGAGACGATCTCGCGATCGCCGTGGTGGGTCGCCGCATGCTCGATCAGGCTGGAGAGAAGGAGCTGCCGCTGCTGCATCAGGCCGTTCATCTGCGTGTACTTTCCTGGTCCGTGGCAGCCGAGGCCGCCATCGATGTCGTGGGTGATGTCGTGGTGGTGACGTGCGGCATGCTCAGTCCGCCCGGATGTTCTTGCTGCGGATCACCGGACCCAGCCGGTCCAACTCGGCTTTCAGGTAGGCGGCGAACGCCGGCTGCGTCATCGTCACCGGCTCGGTGCCGGAACGCTGGATCAGCTCGCGCATGTCGGGCGTATCGAGCACCGCGCGCATGTCGGCATGCAGCCGTGCCTGCAGCTCACGCGGCACGCCGGCCGGCACGAAGATGCCGAACCAGCTACCCGACGAGAAGTCGGCCAGCGCGGCGACGCCCTGCTCTTTCAAGGTCGGCAGGTCCGGTGCGCGGGGCGTGCGGTTCGGCGCCGCCACGCCGATGACCTTGAGCTTGCCGGCCTTCACCTGCGACAGCGAGGCCAGCGAGTCGAACATCGCCTGCACCTGGCCGCCGATCAGGTCGTTGAGGGCCGGTCCGTTACCGCGATAGGGCACATGCGTGATCTGCGCCCCGACCATCGCGGCGAACACCTCCGCGCCGATGTGCGGGCTGGAGCCATTGCCCGACGAGGCGAAGCTCATCGGCTTTCCACTCTTCATCAGGGCGACCAGGCCGCGCAGGTCGTCGGCGGGCACCGATGGGTGCACGTACAGCACACTGGGCGCGTCCGAGACCATGATCAGCGGCTCCAGCGCGCTGGCCTGGTAGGGCAGATTGGCCACCATGAGCTGGCTGGTGACGAAGCCGAAGCTTGTCAGCAGCAGCGTGTGGCCATCAGCGGGCGCGCGCGCGACAGCCGCGGTGCCGATCACCGTGCCGCCGCCCGGGCGGTTGTCTACCACCACCGGCTGTTTCCACTGCTCGGCCAGCCGCTGCGCCAAGCCGCGCGCCAGCGCATCCGTCAGGCCGCTCGCGGCATACGGGACGACCAGCGTCACCGGCTTGGCGGGAAACGCCTGCGCCCCGGCGGCCAGTGGCGCCATGAGGACCAGCAGCGACGCGGACCAGCGGGTGATGAGGGTGTTCCAGAAAGACATGGCGACTGCTTGGATGCGAGAGTTACTTGCCGGCCGGTAAGTGAGAGAATAGGACGCCGCGTCGTGTGCGGTACTGGGGTTTTCTTCTAGCGCTTCGCCGCGCCGCGAACGGTTTTTCGAGGGGCCGCAGATGTCGTCGTGGCAGGCGCCTGGGTGATCCCGAACAGCGTGATGTCGACGAACTGCGCCGCCACCTCCGGCACGGTCAATCGGCCGTCAGGCCGGTGCCAGCGCGCCGCCTGGTTCAGCGCCGACAGCAGCATGCGGGTGGCCAGCGGCACATCGATGCTGCGGAAGTCGCCGCCTTTGACGCCGTCGGCTATGCATCGCCTCAGCAAGCTTTCGTAGGCATCACGCTGCTCGATCGCCGCACCGCGGCGCTGCCCGCTGGCGTCCTGCCAGAAGGCATTGGACCCGGCGATCCACTGGTCGCGCTTTTCTTCGAGGAACTTCGCCGACGACACCATGAACGCGCGCACACGATCGGTCGGCGTGTGGGCCTCGGACACCGCGGCCTCGACGGTCTCCAGCAGCCCTTGCATCGATTCGATGACCACCCGCTCGTACAACGCATCCTTGTTCGGATAGTGGTAGTAGAGCGCCGCCTTCGTGATCTTGGCTTCCTCGGCGATGTCGCGCAGCGAGGTGTTGGCGTAGCCCTTGCGCGCGAACAAGCGCCGCGCGATGGCCAGCAACTGCGCCGGACGGTCGTCGTTCAGCGGAATCTCGATCTCGGAGGAAGTCTTCGCCATGGGAGGGGATCGGGACACGAAGCCGTTGGGTTCATTCATGATAGGGCGCGGCAATCAGCGGTCAGGCCATCTTCGGCTCGGCCACTTGTTCGCCAGACTACTCAGCGGCCGGTGAACACCGGCTTGCGCTTCTCGATGAAGGCCCGCTGCGCTTCCTTGGAGTCTTCGGTCTTGGACAGCGCCACGGTGTTGTTCTGCTCGTAGCGGTAGGCGTCGCGCACCGGCATCAGCATCGTCATGCGCGCCGCTTCCTTGGCCAGCCGCACGGCAGTCGGGCTCTTGGCCGCGATCTCGTTGGCAATGCCCATCGCATAAGGCATCAGTTCGGCGGCGGGCAGGCAGGCTTCCACCAGCCCCAGCCGGTACAGCTCTTGCGCCGGCACCTTCATGCCGGTGTAGAACATGCGCCGGGCGCGCGACTGGCCAAAGTGGCGCTGGAGGAAAGTGACGCCGCCGGCGAGGCCGACGTCGATCTCCGGCATGGCGACATAGGCGTCTTCCGAAGCGACCCAGATGTCGGCCGCCATGACGAGGCCGAAGCCGGCGCCCAGGGCCGCGCCGTTGACGGCCGCGATGACCGGCTTGGTGCACTCGACGATCGCGTAATAGGACTCGCGCACGCGGCGGTTGTGGCGCCAGTAGGAGCCGGCTTCTTGGCCGATCCCCGAACGTTCCTTGATGTCCGCGCCGGCGCAGAACACCTTGCCCGCGCCGGTGAGCACGACCGCCGCGACCTCGTCCATGTCGGTGAGCACGTCGAACACGTCGGTGATCTCGTTGCGCATCTCGGCGTTCTGCGCATTGACCGGCGGGCGGTCGAGCGTGACGACGGCCACGCCGGCGTCGATGGAAAGGCGAAGGGTCTTGTAGTCCATGAAGATACTTTCGTGAAAGCGTGGTTCAGGGTTCAGGGTCAGCGCGCGGGTCGCAGCGAGATCAGCGCGTCCAGGCAGTACGCGCCTTGGGTCCGCACCACGAAGGGGTTGATGTCGATGCCTTCCAGCTCGCCGGCATGCGCCGCGGCCAGCGCCGACACGCGGCACAGTGCGTCGACCAACGCGGCCTCGTCGTACATCGGCCCGCCGCGCCAGCCGCGCAGCAACCGCGACGCGCGGACCTGGTGCACCAGCGACCGTGCGCGCTCGGGCGTGAGCGGCACCGAGGCGAAGGCCACGTCCTTGAACAGCTCGACGGCCGTGCCGCCCAGGCCGAATAGGGCCATCGGGCCGAACACCGGATCGCTGTGGATGCCGATGATGGTTTCGAGACCGCCTTTGAGCATCGGCGCCACCAGCACGCCATCGATGCGCGCCTGCGGTGCGGCCGCCGAGGCACGCGCGATCAGCGTGGCGAAGGCCGCTGCCAGCGCGCCGGCATCCGCGATGTCGAGGATCACGCCGCCGATCTCCGTCTTGTGGGCGATGTCCGGCGAGACGATCTTGGCCACCACCGGGAAACCCACCAACTCGCCGGCCCGCACGGCCGCCGCTGCACTGCTGCAGAGATGCTCGGGAAGCACCGGGATGCCCGCTGTCGCCAGCACCGCCTTCGCTTCGCTTTCGTTGCTCACCGGCGGCAGCGGCTCGGACGCCGGCGGCAACTGGGCCGGCAGGCGGTGCAGTTGCTCACGCAGCGCACGCAGGCGTGCGGCGCCGGCCACGGCGCGAACGGCCCGCGTCGGATCCTGGAAGACGGGAATACCGGCCGCTTCGAGCCTGCTGTTCACGCCGGCCTCGGACAGCATGACCAGCACGAACAGCCGATCGGGATGCTGCGCCCGCAGCGCGCACAGCGCGCGCTCGGTGCCGGCAAAGCGCGCCGGCGACAGCCCGACATGCGCCAGGTAGGCGAAGTGCGTGGCGCAGCTCGAGCCCGCGGCCATCGCCGACATCACGCGCGTCACGCCATCCGGCACGGCAGTGACCTGCGCCGTCGTGTCGTACGGGTTCGCCGGCACCGCGAAGGGCAGGATGTCGCGCAGCGCCTGGGCGGTCGCTTCAGGCAGCGGCGGCAGCGTGAGCCCGAGCTCGGTGGCGTTGTCGGCCATCAGGATGCCGACGCCGCCCGAGCCGGTGACGATGCCGATCTCGGCATTGGCGGGCAGCTGCTTCGCCGTGACGCAGACGTAGGCGATGTCGAGCATCTCCTCGATCGAATGCGCCCGCAGCGCGCCGCACTCGGCGAAGACCGTGTCGTACACCGCATCGTTGCCGGCCAGTGAACCGGTGTGCGTCGCCGCCGCAGCGGCACCGATCTCGGTGTGGCCGATCTTCATGATGACCACCGGCTTGCCCGCGTCGGCGGCCTGCAGCAGCGCCGCACGCAGGCGCGCGCCGTCGCGGCAGGACTCGATGGCCGCGCAGATGACGCTCGTGTCGTCGTCCTGCGCCAGGTACTCGATGCACTCCGCCACGTCGACATCGGCTTCGTTGCCGGTGGCGATCACGCGCGACAGCCCCAGCCCGCGCAAGGTCGCCATGCCATACGCCGCGGAGCCGAAGGCACCACTTTGCGTGGCCAGGCCGATCGACCCGGCGCGTGGGCGCAACCCGTTGAGCGCGGTCGAGAAGGTGGCGAAAAGTCCGATGCCGGGATTCAGCAGTCCCAAGGCATTGGGCCCGACCAGGCGCATGCCGGCAGCACGCGCGATGTCGGTGATGCGGCGCTGCAGCGCGGCGCCTTCGCTGCTGGTTTCCGCGAAGCCCGCGGTGAAGACCTGGACCGCCTTGACGCCCTTCTGTGCGCAGTCGCGAACCGCCTGCTCGGCGCCGGCGACCGGTACCGCGACGATCGCATGGTCCACCTCGCCGGGGATCTCCAGCACGCTGCGGTAGGCGGTGTGTCCCTGGATCTCGGCCACGCCGTTGACATTGACCGGATAGAGCGCGCCGGCAAAGCCGCACTCGACCATGAAGCGAAGCGGACGGCCTCCGATGCGCTCGGGATCCGTCGACGCGCCAATGATGGCCACCGAGCGCGGAAAGAAGAAGGCGTGAAGCGAATGCATGTCGGGGTGCAGGAAGAACTCAGGCCATCAGCGCATCGGCAGCGCGCGCCGGCTCGCCGGCCGGTGGACGAGCTTTTTGCGTACCAAGCCGGCGCAGGTGGAAGTAGCGGTCGCCGTAGTCGAACTCGGCGCTGAGCGCACGTTCGGCCACGCGGGCGACCAGCAGTTCCTCGGTCATGCCCATGCCGCCATGCAGCTGGATGGCCGCCTCGGCACAGAGGCGCCCTGTCCTGCCGACATAGCCCTTGACGAGCGAGACGCTGCGCGCGTCCGGGCCGGCGCCGTCCACGCCGTCCACGCCGTCCACGCAGTCTTGCAGCGTGCGGCCGACGAGGCCGCGCGTGCATTCGAAGGCGACGTACATGTCGACGACCCGGTGGCGCAGCACCTGGAAGGTCGCCAGCGCATGACCGAACTGCTTTCGTGTGTTCAGGTAGTCGATGGTCAGCTCGACCAGGGCGCCTTGCGCGCCGACCGTTTCGGCGCAGACCAGCAAGGCGCCGACGCCGGCCGCCGCCGCGCAGGCGCGGTCGAAGGCCTCGCCGCGCGCCACGACGCCGGCGGCGTCCGGCTCGATGCGGTCCGTCAGCACATCGGCCATCACGCGACCGTCCACGCTGCGGTAGCGGCGCCCCAGCGGCAGCGCCCGGGCCTCCAGCGCCACGAGCATGCGCCGCTCGGGCAGCGCGACCAGGTAGTGCGTGGCTGCGACCGTGAGGTCGGCGTGCAACCTCGAGGAGAGGCCCAGCACGGAGGCCACGTCCGCCTCGCCCGAGGCGATCTGCGCGAGCAGCGCCGCCGCCTGCGGCGTCTCGCACAGCGCCAGCAAAGTCGGCACGACCGCGGCTCGGTCGACGATCGGCAGGGCCAGCGCCGAACGGCCCAGCGCCTCAACCACGCTCGCGACATCGAGCAGCGTGCCGCCCGCGCCGCCGCGGTCCTCGGTGATCAGGATGGCCGGCCAGCCCATCTCGACGGCCTGCCGCCACAGAGCGTGGCGCACGACGGCGGTGTCCGCACCGGGAGCGGCCAGCGCGGCCATGGCCTCGGTGCAGAAACGCGCGGCAGCGTCGTACAGGTCCCCGGGCAGCATCGGAACGATTTGAAAGTTCATGTCGATCAGGCTCCGAACAGTTCGCGGGCGATCACGTTCTTCTGCACTTCGCTGGTTCCGCCGGCAATCGTGCGGGAGCGGAAAAACAGGTAGTTGTGCACCCATTCGGCACCCGTCGCTTCGTCGGCAACCGGTGGGTCGATCGGCACGAAACAGGGCACGCGGCGCGAACCGGTGATGTCCAGCGCGATCTCGATGATGCGCTGCGACAGCTCCGACGCATGCAGCTTGAGCGCCGAGGACTTGGTGGCACGCAGGGTGCCGCGCATTTCTTCGTCGATGGCGCTGAGCAGCATCTCGCGCGCCGCGCCGACCTCGGCCTGCGCGTGCAGCAGGCGCTCGGTCAGGCCCTGGAGGTCGCGCGTTGCGTCGGCACGCTGTTCGGCATCGAGCAGTTCACCCACCTGCTCCAGCAGGCGGGCGAGCCGCGGCACGGTGGCCGGCGACAGCCGCTCGCGGTCCAGCAGGTACTTGGCGCAACGCCAGCCCTTGCCTTCTTCGCCGAGCAGGTTGCCCACCGGCACCCGCACCTCGTCGAGGAACACTTCGTTGACGTGGTGCCAGGCATCGATGGTGCGGATCGGCCGGATCTGGATGCCCGGCAGGTTCAGCGGGATCAGCAGCAGCGAGATGCCTTCCTGCTTGCGCGCCTCGACCGAAGTGCGCACCAGCGTGTACATCCAGTCGGCCTCGTGGGCATGCGAGGTCCAGATCTTCTGGCCGCTGACGACGTAGACATCGCCCTCGCGGGTGGCCTTGGTCTTCAGCGAGGCGAGATCAGAGCCGGCACCCGGCTCCGAATAGCCCTGGCACCACCAATCGCTGCCGTCGAGGATGCCCGGCAGGAAGCGGCGCTTCTGCTCTGCCGTGCCGAAGTGCAGCAGCACCGGGCCGATGTGGCCGATGCCGTGGTGGTACTGGGGCGGGCAGTCGGCCTGGGCCATCTGCTCCTCGAAGATGTAGCGCCGGCGCAGGTCCCAGCCGGTGCCGCCGGCTTCGACCGGCCAGCCCGGGGCGGCCCAGCCGCGGGCATGCAGGATCTTCTGCCAGGCGCTGTATTCCTTGCGGGTCAGCTTGCGGTTGGTGCGCACGACGTCTCGCACTTCGGGCGGGCAGGCCGTGCGCGCAAAGTCGCGCACGTCCTGGGTGAATGCTTCGTAATCCACGGGGTGCGGGTCCTCGGGTTGGGCCACTTACCGGCCGGCAGGTAGAGACAACTATAGCGAGGCTTTTCGAACCGGCAAGAGGGAATGTCGGGGTCTCACCAAAATCACGAATGTGATGTTGAACAGCACAGATGAATAAGGCTTGAAGCCGGACGGAGGGTCCGTGCATCATTCCGTGCACGCCATTCCGGCCCGTCCGGCGCCGTGCCGACGACAGCAATTCAGGAGACGCCGATGAGCACCGAACGATCGAACGACACGCCCCAGCAACACACCGCGCCCGGCGCCGGCAACGCACCGAAACGGCTGGACGTCGTCGTGGTCGGCGGCGGCTTCGGCGGCATGTACGCCATCTACAAGTTCCGCGAAATGGGCCTGCGCATCCAGGGCTTCGAGGCGGGCGGCGACCTGGGCGGCGTGTGGTACTGGAACCGCTACCCGGGTGCGCGCGTGGACCTGCCGAGCATCGACTACAGCTATTCGTTCTCGCCGGAGATCGAGCAGGAGTGGACCTGGTCGGAGCAGTTCGCCGCCCAGCCGGAGTTGCTGGCCTACATCGACTTCGTGGCCAAGCGCCTGTCGCTGCGCGAGCACTTCCAGTTCAACACCCGCGTGACCAGCGCGGCCTGGGACGAAGCACGCCAGCTGTGGACCGTGATCACCGATCGCGGGGACGCGTATGAAGCGAGTTACTGCATCATGGCCACTGGCCCGCTGTCGATACCGAAGGACCCCGAGATTCCCGGCATCGAGCGCTACACCGGCCGGCTGCTGCGTGCCGGCAAATGGCCGCATGAACCGGTGAGCTTCGCGGGCCTGCGCGTGGGCGTCATCGGCACCGGATCGACCGGCATCCAGATCGTCCAGGAAATCGGCCCGCAGGCCGGCGAGCTTTTTGTCTTCCAGCGCACGCCGAGCTTCACGATGCCGATGCGCAACGAGACGCTCGAGCCCGACTACGTGGCGGAGGTCAAGCGCCACTATGCCGGCATCCGCGAAGCCGCGCGCAACAGCGCCGTCGGCGGTGTGCGCCCGCAGTCCACCCGCGCCTTCTTCAGCGTGACGCCGAATCAGCGCCGCCGGCTGCTGGATGACGCCTGGAAGAACGGCGGCCTGGCGATGCTCGGCACCTTCACCGACCTGATGGTCAACGCGGAAGCCAACGAGCATGTCGCCGAGTTCGTGCGCGGCAAGATCGGCGAAGTCGTCAACGACCCGGACACCGCCGAGAAGCTGAAGCCGCGCGGCTATCCCATCTTCGCCCGCCGCCCCTGCCTGGACAGCAGCTACTACGAGACCTACAACCGGCCGAACGTGCACCTGGTCGACTGCTTCAGCGACCCGATCCTCGAATTCACCGAGAAGGGCATCCGGACGCAATCCGGCGAGGTCGAGCTCGACATGATCATCCTCGCCACCGGCTACGACGGGCTCACCGGCGCGCTGCTGGCCTTCGACGTCATCGGCCGCCAGGGCCGCAAGCTGAACGAGAAGTGGCAGGACGGCCCGCGCTCCTACCTCGGCCTGATGATGGAAGGCTTCCCCAACCTCTTCATGACCACCGGGCCCAACGGCCCCGCCGCGCTGGCCAACATCATCCGCATCAGCGAGAACGATGTCGACTGGATCGCCGCGGCCATCACGCACATGGACAACAACGGCCTGTCGACCATCGAGCCGACGCGCAAGGCCGAGGACGGCTGGATGGACCTGGTGTTCAGGATCTGCCAGCGCTCGCTGATCCTGAAGGCCAAGTCCTGGTGGGTCGGGGCCAACGTCAAGGACAAGCCGCAGGGGCTCACGCTCTTCACCGGCGGGTTCCAGAAGTACCAGGAGCACTGCGCCGCAGCGGCGCAGAACGGCTACCCCGCGTTCGTCTTCGACCGCGCAAAGGAAGCCGTCGCGGCGTGACCGAGTCGTTGCCGACAGTCCTCGACAACTGACCGCCAGCCCGCGCTAGAACCTGTTGTCGACCTCCGTGGTCGGAACAGCTTCTCGCTCGCTCAATCAATTTACTTGCCGGCAAGTAAACCAGGGAGAAACAACCACACCCATTGCACGCCGGAACCGGCGATCCACATTCTTTCCAGCCACAAAAGGAGATACATACATGACGTCGAGGGACAACACCTACCCAGGTTTCTGGGGCCGATACAGCCGTCAGTCACATGGCACGTTAGCGTTCGCAGCGCTGGCTTGCGCCTGTGCATCGGCTGGGGCCCAGAACGCTCCACCGGCCAGTTCGTCGACCGTGACCGTCTATGGTCTGCTCGACCTCAGCGTGGCCTCCGCCACCGGCCCCGGGGGTCGCGTCGTCAAGTTGGACAGCGGCCACGTCAATGGCTCCCGCCTGGGCTTCCGAGGCAGCGAAGACCTGGGGGGCGGTCTGCGAGCCAGCTTTCTGCTGGAGTCAGGCCTCAATGTGGATACCGGGGGCATGGGCCAGAACCAGGGGGCCGGCGCAAAGATGTTTGGTCGCGGCGCCTACGTCGGCCTTTCGGGCGACTTCGGGGAAGTGCGCCTGGGACGAACGCTCATCACGATTTCTTCGGAGGCGCAGGCCGCAGGCGACGCCTTCGGCTTGGGCGGAAGTGGCAACGCACAAGGCATCCAGCCGGCCACCGGCCGCTCGAATAACACGGTGTGGTACCAGTCACCGAAGTTCGGCGGCGCTTCTGCCAAGGTGTCGTACTCGTTCGGAGAACAGCCGGTCAGCAAGGCGGGTAACCATGTCGCCGCCGGCCTCTTCTATGCGAAGGGCCCGGTCGGAGCGGCAGCGGCCTACACCGTGCTGCGCCACCCCACCGACGAAAGCCGTGTTCGCTGGTTCAACGCGGGCGCTTCCTACGACTTCGGGACCTTCAAGCTGTTCGCAACCGCGGCGACTTTCAAGAACCCGAGCGCGGCCCTGACGCCTGCAGTGCATGCGGCGCTTGACAGCAACATTCAGTTGGCCGGCATTCCGGGCGTAGGCTATTACGCCGGGCAGAACGACCGCAGCGTTTCAATCGGCGCATCGGTACCCGTAGGGGTCGGCCTGCTCCTCGTGCAGGGCGTGAAGCTCGACGATCGTGGACCGCTCGACCGAGATGCCGCGCAATTCGGTGTCGACTACATCTACAACCTGTCCAAGCGAACTTCGCTGTACACGGGCTACGGACGAGTCAACAACCGCAACGGTGCCGCCTTGTCGCTGACCGGCGCGACTTCGCAGGCTGGACTGAATGCCAGCGGCGATAGCGACGCCTACCGCGTCGGATTGCGGCACGCGTTCTGACACGTCGACATTGCCGCCGCCCACAGGCGGCGGCTGATAGCGGTGATGCTCATGAGTTCTCCTTGCATCGAGGGTCGTGGATCGTGAAAAAGCTGTGAACCAGCCTGTGCGCCTTCAGATCGACCAGCGCAGGTCGCGGACCGGCCAGCCACGATGTCGACTGGCGCATCACTCGTGATAGAGCTGCGAGCGGCCGCCGTCGATCAGGATGTCAGCGGCGTTGATGAAGCGGGCTTCGTCGCTGGCGAGGAACAGCGCGGTGTAAGCCACTTCTTCGGGCTGGCCGATGCGTTTGCAGGGTAGCAAATCGGCTTGCTTCGCCCGTTCGGCCGCCGGGTCGGCGCTGGCGGCGAACGAGGCCTCGATGGCCTCGGTGAGGATCAGGCCCGGCGAGATCGAGTTCACGCGCAGTCCCTGCGCCGCGTACTGCAGCCCCAGCGCGCGCGTCATGCCGATCAGCGCATGCTTGGCGACCGGGTAGGGAAAGCAGCCGGGGATGATCTTGTGGCCGTGCACCGACGCGATGTTGATCACGCTGCCGGCACCTTGCGCCAGCATGCCCGGCAGCACCGCCCGCGTGCAGTGCCAGGCGCCCTCCAGGTCCACGGCCATGCAGCGCCGCCAATCGTCCGGCGTCAGGGCCAGCGGGTCGTTGAAGAAGTTGCGCCCGGCGTTGTTGACCAGCACGTCGATGGCGCCGAAGCGCGCGCCGGCGTGGTCGACCATCGCCTGCACCGCGGGCGGGTCGGCCACGTCGGCCTGCACGAACAGCGCGCGCTCGCTGCCCAGCTCATCGGCGATGCGGCGGGCCGCGTCGTCGTGCAGATGGCTGTTGAGCACGACGCGCGCGCCTTCACGCACGAACAGACGTGCGATGGCCGCACCGATGCCCAGCGTCGAGCCGGTGACCAGCGCCACCTTGCCGGCGAGACGGCCGCTCATCGCACGGGCTCGACGATCCGCGCATCGTCGGACGGCGCATCGGCTAGACCGGTGCAGCCCGGCACGTGCAGGCTGTCGGTGAAGTACATCGTGCCGCCGTCGGGGCTGAAGCAGATGCTGTTGGCCATGCTCACCGGCGGCAGCGCCAGACGGCGCAGGCCGTTGCGCTGCGAGTACCGGAAGAAGAGCGTGGCGCTCGGGTTCACAGCAGACATGCCGTCAGAGCTTGTAAGACACACCCAGGTTGAAGCGGCGGCCGAACTCCGTCACTTCCTGCTGGTAGGGGTTGTTGCCCGAGGTGTAGACCACCTTCTGGTTCGTCAGGTTGTCGATGCCGAAGCGCAGCTGCAGCTGCGGCGTGATCTGCTGGGCCAGGCTCAGCGTCAGGTAGGTCTCGGCGCCGTTGACGACCAGCGAACCAGTGGTCCAGGTCGGGTTGCGCACGAAGCTGCTGTGGTGGTTGGCCGACAGGCGCGCTTCGAAGCCGTTCTTCTCGTACCACAGCGTCATGCCGCCGTTGTGGCGCATCAGGCCTTCGATCGGGAAGGGGTTGCCGGCGGGAGTCTGCTCTCGCACATTGCTGTCGGTGTAGGCGTAGTTGGCGTGCACGCCGAAGCCATCCAGCGGCGCCGGCAGGTTGGTCTGGTACACCAGTTCGATGCCGCGCACGTAGCCGCCCTTGCCATTGACCGAGTGCGTGATCCAGGCCTCGCGGCCGTCGATCGTGGTGTGGTCGCTGGTGATCGCGATGTAGCGGCTCAGGTCCTTGTAGAACAGGCCCGCGGACAGCAGCGAGCCCTTGCCGAAGTACCACTGGTAGGCCAGGTCCAGCTGGTTGGCGATCATCGGCTTCAGCGTCGGATTGCCCGCGCTGCCGGTGATCGGCGCCTGCGGGTTGGTGTCGATCGAGATGTTGCGCGAGCCGCGCATCTCGTCGAGCGGCGCCCGCGACATCGCCCGCGACAGGCCGAAGCGCAGCTGCTTCTCCTGCTTGTCGTCCAGGCCCAGCACGATGTTCAGGCTGGGCAGTGCCTCGGTGTACGAGGTGCCGGCCGAGAACGGCGACGGTGCCGCGCCGTTGACCATCTGCATGCCCGCGCCGGTCTGGCGGTTGTGCACCACGCGCAGCCCGGCATTGCCGCGGTAGGGCAGGCCGAACAGCGTGCCGTCCAGGTCGGCTTGCACGAACAACGAGCTGCTGCGCTCGGTCACTTGCCAGCCGGCCAACTGGTCCCATTGCGTCGGTGTTCGGCCGGTGGCGTCGAACACATTCGCGCCGAACACACTGGTCGCCGTGCCATTGAAGTCGCGCAACGCGATGAACGGCGCGAAGCCGTCGACCCGGATGGTTTCATAGGCCGAATCAGGCACGGTGGACAACGCGTCCACGCTCCAGGTGGTCTGGTGGTAGCTCTTCTCGCGGTCGGTCACCCGCGCGCCGAACTTGAGCCGCCGCACATCGCCGCTGTCCAGGCTGCGCGTGGCGCTGAGCTGCAGCGCCTTCAGCTGGTCCTTGATGTGGCCGTCGTTGTCGACATGCATCGTCGGCGTGCCGAAGGCCGCCGGGTTGCCGCTGTCGTGACCGAAGCTGTAGTCCATGCGCTCGTCGCCGGTGAAGGACCAGCGGATCGTGCTGTTGCTGTTGGCGAACTGCCGCAAGTCGCGCCACTGGCTGTCGCGCGTGGCGCGCGACGCGGAGAGGTCGGCCTCGTACTTCCAGTCGCCGCTGCCGAGCTTGGCGTTCAGGCCGCCGGCGAAGTTGCTGTTGGTCTGCACCCAGGTGTAGTCGTTGGTTGTCAGGCCGACATCGCTGACGGTGGCGCCGACGACATAGCCGTTGCGCACATCGACACCGCTGAACTTGGAACTCGCCCAACCGTCCCAGTTGCCGAGGTCGCCGGTCCAGTGCTGCAGGCCGGGCTCGGTGATCGCCGCGCGCGCGTAGTACAGGTCGCCGGTGATCAGCGCATCGGCCGTCGGCTTGTACTCGACCTTGGCGAGCACGCTGCTGCGCTTGTCCTTGCCGCGCTTGACCTCGTCCTGGAAGCCCCAGGGCGTCTTGTCGACCTGGCCGTCGCCGGTGATGTCGGCCGAGTGGTCCTCGTTGAAGCCCCAGTGCCGCATGTTCTTGTGCAGCGAGGGCTGGTCCTGGTAGCTGAAGGCCAGCGCCACGCCCAGCGTGCGGCCGTTGAACTGATCGACGTAGATGCCCCCCAGACGCGGCGCGGTGCTGCTGGCGCCGGGCAGGTCGCGGCCCATCGGGTAGTACAGCGCATCGGCCTTCAGCGAGACCAGGCGCTCGCTGTACTTCAGCGGCTGCACGGTGAGCAGGTCCACGGTGGTGGCAATGCCGCCTTCGACGAGATCGGCCGACTGCGTCTTGTGCACGATGGCGCCGGTGACCGATTCCGACGGGAACAGCTCGAAGCGCACCGCACGGCCCGGCTCCGACGAGGCCAGTTCACGGCCGTTGAGCAACGCGCCGATGAAGCGCGGCCCCATGCCGCGCGCAACGATCTGGCTGGCGTTGCCGCGGTCCAGGCCGGACGACAGACCCGGCAGTCGGGCCAGCGATTCGGCGATGGTCGTGTCCGGCAGCTTGCCGATGTCTTCCGACGCAATGACCTCGACCATCGCGTTCGAGGCTTCCTTGGCCTGCAGCGCATTGCGCACCGAGGCGCGAATGCCCGTCACGGTGACCGTCGTCGCCGCGGGTTCGGTCTGCGCCTGCGCGCTGGCGGCCAGGGCCGGCAGCACGCAGGCCGCCTGGATCAGGGCGCTCAGGCGCTTGCGGACGGGTGGGACGTGGGGTGTCGTGCGGCGTGTGGTTTGGTTCATGGTTGTCTCCAAGGGGTTGTCTAGGTCTGGCTCTGTCAGGACAAGGTCAAGCGCTCAAGTGCGGTGATGCGCGGTGGTGCACGGTGGTGCGCAAGCCCGCCAGGCCTGCACGAATTCATCGGCGCGCAAGGCCACGGTCTGTGCCGTGCTACCCGGCGCATACAAGGCCGATCCGAGGCCGAAGCCCGAGGCGCCGGCGCTGCGCCACATCGCCAGGCTGGCCGGCGTGATGCCACCCACCGGCAGCAGCGGCACATCGGGCGGCAGCACGGCGCGCATCGCCTTCATCACGGCGGGCGTCACCAGTTCGGCGGGAAAGAGCTTCAGCGCATCGGCGCCGGCATCCAGCGCGGCAAATGCCTCCGTCGGCGTCGCGATGCCCGGCACGCACAGCAGCCCGGCGGCCTTGGCGGCGCGGATCACGCGGACATCGGCATGCGGCATCACCACCAGGTCGGCGCCGAGTGCCTGCAAGCGCGCGACATCGGCCACGCGGGTGACCGTGCCGGCACCGACCAGCGTGGCCGGCGCCAGCTTGCGGCGCAGGGTGGCGATCGAGGCGAACGGATCGGGCGAGTTCAGCGGCACTTCGATCAGGCCGAAGCCGGCCTGATCCAGCGCGCGGCCGATCGCCTCGGCGTCGTCGGGCCGCAGGCCACGCAGGATGGCAACCAGCGGCAGCCGGGCCAGCGCGGCGCGCAAGCCTTGGGTTCGATCAGCAAGGGTGGTGGTCATCATGTGCACAGTTGTGCCTGCACGGCGAGTTGCCACAGGCCGGCGATGGCGGTGTTGCCGAGCACTGCCGCCGGCTCGATGTCGAACAGCCGCAGGGCATGCTCGTAGCGCCGACACAGGCCGGCATCGCCGACCAGCGCCAGCGGCGCGCCATCGGGCTGCAACCCGGCGAGCAGCTCATGGCCGATCAGCAGGCCGGACAGGTAGTCCGGCAAGGCGGCAGCGGGCCAGCGGCCGGTGAGGCCCAGCGTGCGCACGGCAAACAGCTGGCCGCTCAGATCAGCGCCCAGGCCGCGGCGGGCCGCTGCGACACCGGCTTCGAAAGCCTCGGCGCACTCACCTCCATCGGCCGCCGGCATCAAGCGGCCGAGCACCGAATGCTGGCGCAGCACGGCGTACAGCTCACCGGTCATGCGGGTGCGAAAACCAGCGATGCGGCCCTGCTGCACATCGACCCACTTCGAGTGCGTGCCAGGCATCAGCACGCAGGCACGATCGGCCAGCGCCGGCTGCAGCGCCAGCAGGCCCACGAGCTGCGTCTCTTCGCCGCGCATCACGTCGGGCGTGCCGCCGGCGGGTTCGTCGCCGGGGTCGTCAATCAAGCCGGGCACGATGTGCAGCGTCGCGCCACTGCGGGTGTCGACCTTGACCAGGTGCTGCTGGAGTGCAAGCAGATCCGCCGGGCAGGCCACATAGCGTGCCTCGCGCCAGCCATGCGCGCTGCCGACCATGCCGCAAGCCAGCACCGGCAAGTCCTGCACCAGCCAATCGCCGGCCAGCGACTGCAGCGCGGCGTCGAAGGCCGGCGCACCGCCACTCAGCGTCGACGCACCATCGGCGCTGCTGCGCGCGGCCAGCACCGCGCCACCGTCGCCGAGCAGCCAGGCGCGCAGCTGCGAGCTGCCCCAGTCCAGCGCGATCAGGCGCGGCATGCCCGGCGTCACCACTCGGCCACACTGCCGTCAGCGTGGCGCCACAGCGGGTTGCGCCAATCGCGCACCGTGCGGCTGGCCTCGATGACACGTTCTTCGTCGATGTCGACACCCAGGCCCGGCAAGCTGCTGGGCGTGACGTAACCGCCTTCGATGCGGAAGTCCTCGCGGTTCTTCACGTAGTCCAGCAGCTCGGCATCCTGGTTGTAGTGGATGCCCATGCTCTGCTCCTGCAGCACGGCGTTGTGCGCCACCCAGTCGACCTGCAGGCAGGCCGCCAATGCCACCGGACCCAGGGGGCAGTGCGGCGCCAGCGCCACGTCGTGCGCCTCGGCCATCGCGGCGATCTTGTGGCATTCGGTGATGCCGCCGGCATGCGACAGGTCGGGCTGCAGGATCGCGATGCCACCGCCGGCGAACACACGCTTGAAGTCGAAGCGGGAGTACATGCGCTCGCCGGCGGCCAGCGGGATCGACGTGGCCTCGGCCAGCCGGGGATAGTGCTCATACTGCTCGGCCAGCACCGGCTCTTCGACGAACAGCGGGCGCAGCGGCTCCAGCTCGCGCAGCAGCACCTTGGCCATCGGCAGCGCGACGCGGCCGTGGAAATCGATGCCGAAGTCGATGGTGCTGCCGAAGGTGGCGCGGATCTGCTGGAACTTGGCCATCGCGCGGTCCACCGCGGCGTGGCTGTCGAGCATGCCGAACTCCTCGGTGCCGTTCATCTTGACGGTGTCGAAGCCGGCCGCGCGCACGCGGTGGATGGCCTCGATGATCTCCGCCGGCCGGTCGCCGCCGACCCAGCAATAGGTCTTCATGCGGTCGCGCACGCGGCCGCCCAGCAGTTGATACACCGGCACGCCCAGCGCCTTGCCTTTGATGTCCCACAGCGCCTGGTCGATGCCGGCGATCGCGCTCATCAGGATCGGGCCGCCGCGGTAGAAGCCGCCGCGGTACATCGCCTGCCAGTGGTCGTTGATGCGCGCCGGATCCTGGCCGACCAGCAGCTCGGACAGTTCATGCACCGCCGCTTCGACGGTGCGCGCGCGGCCTTCGACGACCGGTTCGCCCCAGCCGACCAGACCCTCGTCGGTCTCGATCTTCAGGAACATCCAGCGGGGTGGCACGCGGTAGGTGGTGAGCTTGGTGATCTTCATGGTGCGGTCACGAGAGAGGTGTAAGTTCGGCGCGAACACGGCCGTTGCGAATGCGCGATATGAATCCTGGACATGGCTTCAGCGGGGAGACGAGGATGCGGGCGCCGATGTGGGCACTGATGTGGGCACTGACGCGGGCGCTGACACAGGCACCCCCGCGCCGCGGAAGGCCTTCATCGACGGCAGCGCGCGGCCCGTGGCATCGAACATCGCCTGGTTGTCCCAGCCATTGCCCTCGCCCGTGCGCCAGCCGGCGCCGGGCACGGCAATCCAGGCCGGTTCCCAGTAGAAGACGCCCAGTCCGCGGCCCTCGGGCGCGGCAGCCACCGCATCGATCACGTCGCGCAGCAAGGCGGCTTGGCCCGACACCGTCGCCGGGTAGCCGGCGGCCTGCACCCGTTCGGCATTCAGCACGTTGGGCGTGGCATCGGCGTTGGCCAGCGTATGGGCATACGCGGTCTCCACCACCAGCAACGGCTTCTGATAACGCGTGGACAGATCGGCCAGGTTGGCCTTCAGGCCGGCCAGCGGGCCGTGGAAGTACGGGTAGTAGCTCAGGCCGATGATGTCGAAGTCCAGCTTCTCGCGCGCGAACAGGTCGAAGACGCGGCGGTACAGCGTGTTGTCGCCGCCGTCGGCCAGGTGCAGCACCACCGGCAGGCGGCGGCCGGTGCGGGCGTCGTGGGCGCGCACCGCGGCGATGCCCTGGCGCAGCAGTGCAACAAAGCCCGCGTCACCGCCGATCTTCTCGTCGGGCGTCTGCTGCCAGGTCTTGCCATCGGGCCAGACGAAGCCGCCATTCGTCTCGTTGCCGATCTGCAGCATGTCCGGGCCGGCCTTCGCGGCTTCGAAGGCGCGCAGCACCTCGGCGGTGTAGGCGTGCAGCGCACGTTGCAGTTCGGCGCCTTGCAGACTGGCCCAGGCAGCGGGTTTGGTCTGTGTCGCCGGGTCGGCCCAGAAGTCGCTGTAGTGCATGTCCAGCAGCAGCTTCAGCCCCAGCGCCTTGGCGCGCCGGGCCAGCGCCAGTGTCACGGCCAGGCCGTTGTTGCCGCCGCCCACCGGCTCGCCGAGGCGCGAGATCACGCGGCCCTCTTCGATCACGTCCTGCGCATTGACCGGCGTGTGCCACAAGCGCAGCCGCACCCAACCCACGCCATGCTGCTGCAGGATCTTCAGCGCGTCGCCGGGCCGGCCCTCGGCATCGCTGAAGCGGCCGCCGTGGCGTTCGACCTCGGCGAGCGTGGACACATCGGCGCCGACGATGAAGTCGGCGGCCGTGGCCGAGCCCAGCAGCGCGGCGGCACAGAGGGCAAGGATGCTGCGGCGCATGCGCATCACCCTTTCACCGCGCCGGCCGACAAGCCCGACACCAGCCAGCGCTGGGTGACCATGAACAGCAGGGTCAGCGGCAGCCCGGCCAGGATCGCGGTGGCGGCGAAGTCGCCCCACAGGTAGCGCTGGTTGAACAGGAACAGGCGCGAGCCCACCGCCAGCGTCAGCTGCGCTTCGTCGTGCAGCAACACCGACGCGACCGGGTACTCGATCATCGCGCCCAGGAAAGCCAGCACGAAGACGACGGCCAGGATCGGCCCGGCCAGCGGCAGCAGCACATGCGTGAAAGCCTGCAGCGGCGTGGCGCCGTCGACCGCGGCAGCTTCTTCCAGTTCGACCGGCAGGCTTTCGAAGTAGCCCTTGATCAGCCAGATGTGCTGCGCAATGCCGCCGCTGTAGGCCAGCACCAGGCTCCAGTGGCTGTTCAGGCCCAGCCACGGCACCCACTCGCCGATGCGGTCGAACAGCGCGTAGATCGCCACCAGCGCCAGCACGCTGGGGAACATCTGCAGCAGCAGCAGCGCATCCAGCGTCAGGCCGCGGCCGCGGAAGCGCATGCGGGCAAAGGCATAGGCGGCGGTCACCGAGAGCAGCAGCGCCACAGCGGCCGAGACCAGCGCCACCTTCATCGAGTTGGCGATCCACTGCAGCACCGGGAACGCCGGCTGCTGCCATTGGCCGTCCGGCCCCATCACGGCGATGCCCAGTGCCAGCTTCCAATGGTCCAGCGTCAGGGCCGTCGGAATCAGGCTGCCGCCGGCGAAATTGCCCGGGCGCAGCGAGATCGAGACGATCATCAGCAGCGGCAGCATCGTCAGCGTGATGAAGCCGATCAGCGCGGCATGCGTGGCCAGCAGGCGCCAGCGTTGCGAACGGGGGGTGACGATGGCCATGTCTTTTGTCGCCTAGTAAGCCGTGCGCCCGACCTTGAACAGGCGCAGGTTGGCCAGCGCCAGCGTCGCGACGATCAGGAACACCAGCGAGGCGATGGCGCAGGCCAGCGCGTAGTGCTGGCCCGAGTCCTGGAACGCGATGCGGTAGGTGTAGGACGCCAGCAGGTCGGTGGCGCCCACCGGCACGGCGGTGTCCAGGTAGTCGGGTGCGCCGTTGGTCAGCAGCGCGATCAGCGTCAGGTTGTTGAAGTTGGTCGCGAACGAGGCGACCAGCAGCGGTGCGATCGGACGCGCGATCAGCGGCAGCGTGATGCGCCACAGGTTCATCAGCGGGCCGGCGCCGACCAGGGCCGAGGCCTCGTACAGCTCGGCCGGAATGGCCTTGATCAGGCCCATGCACAGGATCATCATGTACGGGTAGCCGAGCCAGGTGTTGACGATCAGCACCATCGCGCGGGCCAGCGTGGCGTCGCTAAACCAGCCGGGCCGCAGGCCGAACAGCAGGTCCAGCACCAGGTTGATCTCGCCCAGGTTCTCGTTGAACAGGCCGCGGAACACCGGAATCGAGATGAAGGCCGGCACCGCATACGGCAGGAACAGCGCGATGCGGTAGACCGCCTTGCCCTTCAGCGCCGGCCAGTTCAGCGCCACCGCGAGCAGCAGGCCGATTGCAAAGGTGAACAGCGTGTTCAGCGCCGCGAAGCTGACGGTCCAGGCGAAGACGCGCGCGAAGGGCTCGTAGAAGCGGCTCTCGGTGAAGATGCTGCGGTAGTTGGCGAAGCCCACCGTCGCACGGAAGCCCGGTGTCACGGTGCTGCCGTCGGCGTGGCGCCACCAGCCTTGCGCGGTATCCGCCGTCAGGCGCCGGCCGTCGCGCGTGGCCCGCAGCGTGCCATCGGCTTCGGCCACGTAGGCCGGCCGCTCCACCGAGAAGCGGCGCAGGCTCAGCAGGCGCAGTTCGCTGCCGTCGGGCAGCACCGGCGTCAGGCGGCGCAATGCCGGCAGCGCGGCGACGAGGGCGCGCAGGTCGCCACGCGTGGCATCGGATGGCGCGGACGCGGCATCCTGCGGCGCGGACGCGGCGTCACGGGTAGTGGGCGCCGTGGCGTCGTGTGGCGTGACCGTGGCGTCGCGCGGCGCAGACGCCGCATCGGCCTGCAGCGGCAGGCGTTGGGCTTCACCGGAGGTGAACGCAGCACTGGCATAACGCTGCCCGTCCTCGTCCTCGAAGTGCAGACGCTGCTGCCCCTTGTCCGCGGGCTCCAGCGTGAAGGCCAGGCTGCGGCCATCGCCCTCGCCGCGCGCCAGCAGCACGTCGGTGGCGCGCTCGAAGGACAGCAGGTGTTCCGCGCTGTAGTTGGTGAAACTGATGCCCAGCGTGTAGACCATCGGGAAGACGATGAACAGCAGCGCTGCCAGCGCGCCCGGTGCGATGTAGCGCCAGGCCATGCAGCGCGGGCTGAGGTAGATCCAGGCCACCAGCGCGGTGATCGCGATGACGGCCAGCGCCCAGCCGCTGGCGTGCACCGCATGCAAGGCGAAGGCCAGCGCCAGCGCGGCCAGCAGCACGCCGGCGCCGAAGACCTGAAGCAGGCGGGTCATCGCCTTCATGCCGGCCCACCGATGCGTGCGGCCGCACGCGCCAGGCCGCTGGCCACGTCTTCACGGCCTTGCAGGATGTTCTGCAGTGCGGCGGCCATCGCGGTCCAGAAGCGCGTCATTTCCGGATTGCTGGGCATCAGCGTGCCGGCGCGCACGGCGGCCATGCTGCCGGCGATCAGCGGGTCGGCCGAGCGTTCGGCATAGAGGGCCTTGCTGGCCGGCACGCCCAGCGGCACGTCGGCGTCGATCGCGCGCAGGCTGGGTAGCGCCAGCAGATAACTCTCGATGAACTCGTGGGCCAGTTCGCGCTGGCGGCCTGCGCTGGAGACCATCGCGCCGAGCACGCCGACGAAGGAGCCGCCAGGCCGGCCGCCGATGCGCGGATAGGGGGCGACGCCGAAGTCGATGCCGCTCTTGCGCAGGTTGCCCCAGGCCCAGGGGCCGTTGAAGGTCATCGCGACGCGGCCTTCGTTGATCGCCGCTTCGGCATCGGCATAGGTCACGCTGCGCGGCAGCAGGCCGCGGCGCACCAGGTCCAACAGCGTCTCGACACCGCGCACCGCGCCGGGCGTGTTGATGCCGATGTCGCGCGGGTCGTAGCTGCCGTCGGCGCGGCGGCCGAAAGCGTAGCCGCCACCGGCCGAGATCAGGCCGTAGCTGTAGTAGACCTCGGTCATCCACCAGCGCAGCGCGCGCTTGCCTTGGCGGGCGAGCCGCTGGTCCAGTGCGATGACCTCGTCCCAACTGGTCGGCGCGGTGGGCGTCAGCGCCTTGTTGTAGATCAGCGCCACCGTCTCCATGCCGAGCGGGAATCCCCACGTGCGCTCGTACAGCTGCCAGGCACTCCAGGCCTGGTCGTCGATGGCCGCCCGGGTGGCCCGCGACGGCGTCACCGGCGCGATCAGGCCGGCCGCGGCCCAGCTGCCCAGCCGGTCGTGCGGCCAGATCCAGACGTCCGGGCCCTTGCCGGCCGCCGCGGCCTGTTCGAACTTCGAGATCGCATCTTCGGGATGCTCGACCTGCACGGCGACACCGGTGTCGCGCGTGAAGGCTGCAGCGGCGTGGGCGATGCCGCGCCAGCCCTTGTCGCCGTTGATCCACAGGCGCAGCGTCGGCGCGCCGGCGGCGTGCACCGCGCCGGGCAAACAGGCCACGGCAGCGGCGCGGCTCACCACATCGCGACGGGACCACTTCATGGCGCCAGCCTGCGCAGCGCGATGCCGGCCGCATCGAAGGCGTGGCAGGCCGTGGCGGGCAGGTGCAGCTGCACGCCGTCGCCCACCGCCGCCGCGCTGCGGCCATCCAGCCGCACCACCAGCGGCGTGGTGTGGCCGGGCCGGCCCAGGTAGGCGTAGGTCATGTCGCCCAGGCGCTCGACCCATTGCACCTGGCAGGGCATGCAGCCCAAGCCCGCCTCGGCTTGCAGCCGCAGGTCTTCGCTGCGCACGCCCAAAGTGAGCGGCTGACCGACATCGACGCCACGGCCGTCGAGCGCCGCCCGCAGCGTGTGGCCATCGGCGCTGCACAGCGTGAGCCCTTGCGCATCGATCGCTGCCACCGTCATCGGCAGCAGGTTCATCGTCGGCGAGCCCAGGAAGGTGGCGGCAAAGAGGTTGGCCGGCTCGCGGTACAGCGTCAGCGGCGAGCCGACCTGCGCGACGCTGCCCAGCGTCTGCACCTCGGGCCCGCTGCGCAGCAGCACGATCTTGTCGGCCAGCGTCATCGCCTCGACCTGGTCGTGCGTGACGTAGACCGACGCCGCGCGGCCGTAGTCGCGGTGCAGCCGAGCAATCTCCACCCGCGTTTGCGCACGCAGCGCCGCGTCCAGGTTGGACAGCGGCTCGTCGAACAGGAACACGCCCGGTTCGCGCACCAGCGCGCGGCCGATCGCCACGCGCTGGCGCTGCCCGCCCGACAGCACGGCCGGCTTGCGCGCCAGCAGCGCTTCGATCTGCAGCAATTGCGCGATCTGCTGCACCCGCTGCTGGGCGGCCACTTTGCCAACGCCGGCCAGGCCGAGGCCGAAGCCGATGTTCTCGGCCACGGTCATGTGCGGGTACAGCGCGTAGTTCTGGAACACCATCGCGACCTTGCGCTGGGCCGGCGCCCGCTCATTGACGCGTTCACCGGCGATGCGCAGTTCACCGGCCGTGATGTCCTCCAGCCCGGCGATCAAACGCAGCAGCGTCGACTTGCCGCAGCCGCTGGGGCCGACGAAGACGCAGAACTCGCCGTCGGCGATGTCCAGCGTCACCTCGCGCAACACGGCGGGGTGCTCGTCGTAGCGCTTGAACAGCGCGGCCAGGTTCAGTCCAGCCATGCCGGTGTCTCGTTGTGGCGGAAATGCAGGCGGGCGCGGTGCCAGAGCCCGACCTCGGCCGACAGCAGCGCGGCGGATTGCGGCGCGGCGGCGGCCAGCCGGCGGCGGGCGCTGTCTTCCAGGAAGATCGGCAGGTCCAGGTCGGCCGGCACGATGTGCAGGTCGAAAGTCGGCCAGTCGCCGTCGGCGCGCACGAAGCGGTGCAGGCCGATCAGCCAGGGCTCGCCATCGGCGAACTGGTCGTCGACCAGCACGCCGTCGGCATACAGGCGCGCGGCGTCGCCGATGTAGTCCAGGCTCAGCATCACGCGGGTGTCCGGCGGGCAATCGGCCTGCGGCTCCAGGAGCAGCTGCAGGCCGGCCTCGTAGGCTGCCTCGTCCGGGGCCAGCGGCACGGCGCGGCCGCGCCAGGCGATCGGCGGGCCGTCGCGGCGCAGCGGGGCTTGCTGGCTATCGTGCATCACTCGCCAATGAAGCGGCAGGGTGTCGACGCGCGACTGCGGCTGTACCCAGCGCGCAAAGTCGGGCCCGGCCCCCAGGTCATCGGCCGGCCAGGCCTGGACGTCGGCCGTGCCGCGGCTCAGCACGATGGCGTTGTCGCCCTCGACATGCAGCGCATCGGCGCACAGCAGCAGCCGATCGCGCCCGGCAATGTGCTGGCGGCTGCAGGCATCGGCTTGGGCCTGCGACAACAGCACGATGCGGTGCTCGGTGCCTTGCGCGTCGCTCAAGCGCAGCAGCTGTGGCAGCGCCATCGCGGGCTCGCAGCTCAGCGTCAGGCGGCCGTCGTGCACCTCGCTTCGGGTGTGCGCGGGTGAGTCCAGCGCGCGCAGCGTTGCCGCGTCGAAACACAGCTCGGCGCGCACGCCGGGCACGACGAAGGCTATCCAGTTCACGCTGCCGC
>NZ_DATILJ010000074.1:0-41357 GCF_035476535.1 Aquabacterium sp. | reverse complement strand
GTGCGGAAGATCGGCTGCAGCCAGGGCACGTAGATCGTGGCCATCTGCAGTGCCAGCGTCAGCGCCACCGCGGCCAGCAGCGGCCGGTTGCTCAGCAGGCCCTGGCTGAAGAGGGATTCGCGCTCGGAGCGGATGGCCAGCAGGTGCGCCATCTGCGCCAGCGTGAGCACGGTGAAGACCAGGGTCTGGCCGTGTGCGTTGGCCACGCCATTGGCGCCTGCCAGTGCCCAGGCCTGCACACCCAGGCACAGCCCGCCGATCATCAGCCCGACCCACAGCGCGTGCTGCCACAGCCCCTGCGCGAACACGCTCTCCTGCGGCGGCCGCGGCGGGCGCTGCATCACGCCGCGCTCGGCCGGCTCGGCGGCCAGCGCCAGGCCTGGCAAGCCGTCGGTGACCAGGTTGACCCACAGGATGTGGATCGGCAGCAGCGGGATCGGCAGGCCGGCCAGCGGCGCCAGGAACAGCACCCAGATCTCGCCGGAGTTGCCGGTCAGCGCGTAGCGGATGAACTTGCGGATGTTGTCGAAGATGCGCCGGCCCTCGCGCACGGCACCGACGATGGTGGCGAAGTTGTCGTCCAGCAGCACCAGGCTGGAGGCCTCGCGTGCCACATCGGTGCCGCCGCGGCCCATGGCCACGCCGATGTCGGCGCTGCGCAGCGCCGGCGCGTCGTTGACGCCGTCGCCGGTCATCGCGACGAACTGGCCTTGTGCCTGCAGCGCCTGCACGATGCGGATCTTCTGCGCCGGGTCCATGCGCGCATAGACCGAGACGCGCTGCACCGCGGCGGCCAGCGCCGCGTCGTCCAGCCGTGCCAGTTCGGCGCCGGTCAGCGCGGGGCTGTCGCCGGCGCCGACGATGCCCAGGTCGCGCGCGATGGCCGATGCGGTGGCCGGGTGGTCGCCGGTGATCATCACCGGCCGGATGCCGGCGGCCAGGCATTCGGCCACCGCCGCGCGTGCCTCGGGCCGCGGCGGATCGATCAGCCCGACCAGGCCGATCAGCCTGAGGCCTTGCTCGAAGGCATCGGCCGACACGGCCACGACATCGCTATCGCCGTCGCGCTGCGCCACCGCCAGCACGCGCATGCCCAACGCGGCCCAGGCCTGTGCGGTGGCCAGCGCCTCGGCGATCTCGCTGCCGCTGCAGCGCGGCAGCAGCGATTCCGGCGCGCCCTTGACATAGGCGCGCCAGCCTTCGCCCTGGCCGTGCAGTGTGCTCATGCGCTTGCGCTCGGCATCGAAGGGCCATTCGTGGCGACGCGGCTGCGCGGCCTTCAGCGCCGCGACGTCGAGGCCGGCCTCTTGCGCGGCCTGCAGCAGCGCGGTTTCGGTGGGGTCGCCGAGCCAGGCCTCGGCATCGCTGCCGCTGGCCGGCACCGCGTCGTTGCACAGCACCAGCGCGGTCCACAGCGCCGCATCGTCTCCGCCCCAGGCACGGTGCTCGCGGTGCCGCATGCGGTTGAGCGTCAGCGTGCCGGTCTTGTCCGAGCAGATCACGCTGACCGAGCCCAGCGTCTCCACGCTCGGCAGCCGGCGCACCAGCGCGTTGACGGTGACCAGCCGCCGCGCGCCCAGCGCCAGCAGCACGGTGACGACGGCGGGTAGCGCCTCGGGGATCGCCGCCACGGCCAGGCTGATCGCGGTGAGGGCCATCAGCAGCACCGGCTCGCCGCGCAGCACGCCGATCGTGAAGATCAGCGCGCAGATCGCCAGCACGACGATGGACAGGCGCTTGCCGAAGGCCGCCAGCCGCTGCTGCAAGGGCGTGGCGCGCACTTCGGCGCTGCCCAGCAGCGTGGCCACCTGGCCGAGCTCGGTCTTCGCGCCGGTGGCCACCACCAGGCCGGTGCCGCGGCCGTGGGTGACCAGCGTGCCCTTGAAGGCCATGTTCAAGCGGTCGCCCAGCGGCCGCTCGCCGGCGGGCAGGTGGCCGTGCATCTTCTCGACGGTGACCGATTCACCGGTCAGCGCCGATTCATCGACGCGCAGCTGCGCCACGTGGTGCAGCCGCAGGTCGGCCGGCACCAGGTTGCCGGCCTCCAGCAGCACCACGTCACCGGGCACCAGATGCTGGGTCTCGACCACCTGCCGCTGGCCGCCTTCGCGCAGCACGGTGGCGTGCGGCGCGGCCATTTGCTGCAAGGCCTGCAGTGCCTGGTCGGCGCGCCATTCCTGCCAGAAGCCGATGGCCGCGTTGAGCAGCACGATGACCAGGATCACCACCGTGTCCGCCACGTCGCCGATCACGCCAGACAGCACCGCCGCGGCCAGCAGCACGCCGATCATGAAGTCGCGGAACTGGTCCAGCACGCGCCGCCACAGCGGGCGCGGTGGCGCTTCGGGCAGGCGGTTCGGGCCGTGCTGCTGCAGCCGCGCGCTCACCTCGTCGGCGGCCAGCCCTGCATCGACCTGCACGCCCAGCTGCCGCGCCAGATCGGTGCTGGCATGCACATGCGCATCGGCCGGGCCGATGGCCGGTGCGGGCGCTTCGATCACCTCAGGGGCCGAGCATCGGCGGCTGCGTCAGCTCGGCATCGACGTTCATCAGCACGCTGGCCAGCGCCAGTGCCCGCCACAGGTGCGGCGGCATCGCCATGATGGCCTCCGGGGTCTTGCCGCGCGCCACCCACGCGCCGATCTCGGCATGCTGTTCAGGCGTCAGCAGGTGGCGGTGCTGCATGTCGTCGAGGGTCTGCATCGGCGGCCTTTCGAGGGGTGCCGGTGCCGCCCCGTGCCGCACCGGTGGGCTCGATCATCGCATCCGCGCGTGATGACCCGCGTCGGGCCCGCGCCGCCGAAGGCGATTCGGCGGCCGGCCGGCCCGATGCCGGCGCCGCGGTTATCGTTGCCGCCATGCAGACCATCCTGTCCGTCTCCAACGTCTCCAAGACCTATGCCTCCGGCTTCCAGGCGCTGAAGGCCGTGAACCTGGACATCCGCCGCGGCGAGATCTTCGCGCTGCTGGGCCCCAATGGCGCCGGCAAGACCACGCTGATCAGCATCATCTGCGGCATCGTGCGGGCCAGCAGCGGCAGCGTGGTGGTTGATGGCCACGACACGGTGCGCGACTACCGTGCCGCCCGTGCGCTGATCGGCCTGGTGCCGCAGGAGCTGACCACCGACGCCTTCGAAACCGTGTGGGCCACCGTGTCGTTCAGCCGCGGCCTGTTCGGCAAACCACCCGACCCGGCGCACATCGAGAAAGTGCTGAAGTCGCTGTCCTTGTGGGACAAGAAGGACAACAAGATCATCACGCTGTCCGGCGGCATGAAGCGCCGGCTGCTGATCGCCAAGGCGCTGTCGCACGAGCCGCGTGTGCTGTTCCTCGACGAGCCCACCGCCGGTGTCGACGTCGAGCTGCGGCGCGACATGTGGACGCTGGTGCGCTCGCTGCGCGACACCGGCGTGACCATCATCCTGACCACGCACTACATCGAGGAGGCCGAGGACATGGCCGACCGAATCGGTGTCATCAGCAAGGGCGAGATCATCCTGGTCGAGGACAAGGCAGCGCTGATGCACAAGCTCGGCAAGAAGCAGCTCACGCTGCAGCTGCAGCAGCCCTTGCGCGCAGTGCCGGACGCGCTGGCGAGCTACCCGCTGGTGCTGGGCGCCGAGGGCCACGAGCTCGTCTACACCTACGACTCGCAGGCCGAGCAGCCGGGCATCGCGGCCTTGCTGAAGAGCCTGGACGAAGCCGGCGTGCAGGTGAAAGACCTGAGCACGACGCAGAGTTCCCTCGAAGACATCTTCGTCAGCCTGGTGCGGAGCGAGCAACCATGAACCTCCATGCCGTCAAGGCCATCTACCGCTTCGAGATGATGCGCACCTGGCGCACGCTGATGCAGAGCATCATCTCGCCGGTCATCTCCACCTCGCTGTACTTCGTCGTCTTCGGCGCGGCCATCGGCTCGCGCATTCCGGAGGTCGGCGGGGTCAGCTACGGCGCCTTCATCGTGCCGGGGCTGGTGATGCTGTCGCTGCTGACGCAGAGCATCTCCAACGCGTCCTTCGGCATCTATTTCCCGAAGTTCACCGGCACCATCTTCGAGCTGATGTCGGCACCGGTGTCCTACCTCGAGATCGTGCTCAGCTATGTCGGCGCCGCGGCCACCAAGTCCATCATCCTGGGGCTGATCATCCTGGCCACCGCGGCGCTGTTCGTGCCGCTGCGCATCGAACATCCGCTGTGGATGCTGCTGTTCCTGGTGCTCACCGCAGTGACCTTCAGCCTGGTCGGCTTCATCATCGGCATCTGGGCCGATGGCTTCGAGAAGCTGCAAGTGGTGCCGCTGCTGATCGTCACGCCGCTCACTTTCCTGGGTGGCAGTTTCTATTCGATCGACATGCTGCCGCCGTTCTGGCAGACCGTGGCGCTGTTCAATCCGGTGGTCTACCTGGTCAGCGGTTTTCGCTGGAGCTTCTACGGCCTGTCGGATGTCGGCGTAGGCCTGAGCCTGCTGGTGACGCTGGCCTTCCTGGTGATGGCCCTGGCGCTGATCGGCTGGATCTTCAAGACCGGGTATCGTCTGAAGGCCTGACGGCGCAAGCAGGCCGCGGGCCTTCGAGCATCAGGCCAGCGGCCGCCCGCCGTCGACGGCCAGCACCGTGCCGGTGGAAAACGTCATGTCGCGCACGGCGACCACCACCGCACGGCCGACCTCGGCCGGCGCGGCCAGGCGACCCAGCGGCGTGCGCGCCGCTTGTTCTTCGCGCCAGCGCGGGTCCATGGACTTCACGAAGTCGGTGTCGACCAGCCCCGGCGACACCGACAGCACGCGCACCGCCGGCGCCAGCGCGCGGGCCAGCGAACGCGTCATGTTGTCCAGCGCGGCCTTGGACGCGCAATAGAGCACGTTGCTGCCCATGGCCGTGTGCGCGGCGATCGACGAGATGTTGAGCACCACGCCGCCGCCGGGCAGCGTGCTGGTTTTCAGCAGCGGCAGCAGCGCGCGCGTGGCGGCGAAGGGGCCGCGTACATTGGTCGCCAGGATCTGGTCGGCCAGTGCATCGTCCAGCTGGTCCAGGTCGGCATGCGGCACGAAGCGCGTGGTGCCGGCGCAGTTGACCAGCACGTCGGCGCGGCCGAAGCGCTCGCGCAATTGCTGCGCCAGCGCCTGCAGCGCGGCGCTGTCGGTGACCGGGGCCGGCAGCGCCACGTGGCCAGCGCCCGGCAGCCGTGCGGCCAGCGCACTGGCTGCCTCCACGGACCGGTGGTAGCCGACGACCACCGTGAAGCCCGCGGCGGCCAGGGCCTCGCAGATCGCCACGCCAATGCCGCCGGCGCCGCCGGTGACCACCGCCACCGGCGGCGTGTTCGCTGTGCTCATCGAAGATCAGTCCTGCGTCAGTCTTGGAAGTGCGGGCGCCGTGTCGCGGCATTGAAGCCGCGGCCGGCCACCAGCTGGTAGTGCGCCACCTGCGGCGGCTCGGCGAAGAACGGGCCGATCAGCGCGCGCCAGTGCTGGAAGTCGGCCGACTGCCGGAAGCCGGTTTCATGGTGTTCCAGGCTCTCCCACTCGACCAGCAGCAGGTAGCGCTGGGGCTGCTCCAGGCATTGCTGCAGTTCGTGCGCCAGGTAGCCGCGGGCGCGCGCCAGCACGCGCTGGGCCTGTTCGAACGCGGCTTCGAAAGCCGCCTGCTGCGCGACCGGGATGTGAAAGACGGCGCCTTCGAGGATCATCGCCGCGCCCGCCTCATCGTGACGACGATGACGACCAATGCGCCATCGGCAGACCGGCCACCGGCGAGCGGAAGCAGGGCAGCGTATGGCCCATCAGGCTGCCCAGGTACACCGTCTTCAGGTCCGGCCCGCCGAAGGTGAGGCTGGCCATCCACGGCGCCAGCGTGCCCTTGCAGCTGGCCATGATCTCGGGCGTCATCGTGCCGGCCCAGAAGTGGCGGTCGAAGTTCTCGATGGCCGCCGGGTTGCCGTCGTCCAGCAAGGTCAACAAGTCGCCTTGCGGCGTCAGCGCCACCAGGCGTTCGGCCATGATCAGCGTGATCCACAGGTTGCCGTGGCTGTCGAAGGCAAAACCGTCGGGAATGCCGCCGAGCTTGGCGGGGCCGAAGACCTCGCGCGCGTGCAGGCTGCCGTCGGGCCGCACGCGCAGCCGCGAGATGCGGCGTGCGTTGGACTCCACCACGTACAGCCACTCTTCCTTCGCATCGAGCCGGATCTCGTTGGTGCCGACGAAGCCATCGGCGACGATGCGGATGCCGTGCTCGTCGATCAGGCCGACGTAGCCATCGGGCGCCTTCTCGTTGATCGAGCGCGTCCACGGCCGCAGCCGCGTCGTGACCGTGAACCAGATGCGGCCGCGCGAATCGCTGAGCACGAAGTTGGTCTTGCCCAGCGGCTGGCCGTCGATGCGGTCGTGCAGCGTGCGTGAGCGGCCGTCGCGCGTCATCAGCTCGATCGCGTCGGTGCCGAAGTTGGCGATCACGATGTTGCCGTCGCGGTCGAAGGCCAGGCCGTTGGGCAAGGTGCCGCCGAGGATCAGCTGTTCGGCGCTGCGCTCGCCGGCCGGGGTGGTGCTGCGCTGGGTCTGCGCGATCAGCGTCTGCTGGCCATCGGGGGCAATGCGCATCACGCCGCCGCGCGCGTCGGCAGTCCACAGCGTGCCGTCGGGCTCGGCCAGGATGCATTCGGGGCGCTGCAGCTCGTGCCCGACGTGGCGGATGGTGGCCCGGTCGACTTGCCAGCCGACCAGCGGGTTGGGGTTCGCTGTCATGTGAAGTCATGCTAGTGAGCGGGCCCCGGCCGCAGAAATCGATTCTTGCGATGCCCCGCATTCGCCGACGCCATGGCTGCGGCGCCGCGCGTCCCTAGAATCCGGCATGCGCTACCAACGGCTCGACCTCAACCTGCTGACCGCCTTGCGCGCGCTGCTGACCGAGAAGAACGTCACCCGCGCCGGCGAGGCGCTGCACGTGAGCCAGAGCGCGATGAGCGGCATCCTGGCGCGGCTGCGCGACTATTTCGACGATCCGCTGATCGTGCCGGTGGGCCGGCGCATGGAGTTGACGCCGCTGGCCGAGAGCCTGGTGAAGAAGGTCAACGACGTGCTGCTGATGGTCGATGCGACCCTGGGCACCAAGCCCGATTTCGACCCCGCGCGTTCACGCCGGCATTTCACGATCGTCGCGTCCGACTATGTCACCAGCGTGCTGCTGCTCGATGTGCTGCGCGCGGTGCACCACGAGGTGCCGGGCCTGACCATCGAATTCCGCCAGCCCAGCACCTTGGCCTACCAGGAACTGGAAGCCGGCGAGGTGGATTTCGTCATCAACCCCGAGTCGTATTCGGTGCCGACGCAATCGAGCTGCGTGCTGTTCGAGGACAGCTACCACGCGGTGGTCGACCGCGACAACACCGCCATCGGCGATTCGATCTCGCTGGCGCAGTACCTGCAACAGCGCCACGTGATCTTCCAAGCCAACGGCCGGCCGTTCTACGACGCCTGGTTCGAGCGCACGCATGGCGACGGCCGCCGCATCGAGGTGCTGGCCAACAGCTTCATGCTGCTGCCGCGGCTGGTGGTCCGCACGCAGCGCGTGGCCACCTTGCACACCCGGCTGGCGATGCAGGCCTGCGAAACCCTGCCGGTGCGCCTGGTGCGGCTGGACTTCGAGACACCGAAGTTCGTCGAAACGCTGCAGTGGCACCGCTACCGCGATCACGACCCGGCCAGCCAGTGGCTGCGCGAACGCATCCTGCAGTTCGCGCAGGCGCTGCCGGCCTTGCCGGGCGCCTGATTCGCGCGCGAGGAGGAACTGACGGGAGTGCTGGCGCTCGGGGCTTTTGTCCGCAATCGATGGCATCGCTGGGCCTGGCTCTGCGCGCTGGTCTTGCTGCAGGCGCTGCCGCTGCGCGCCGAGCAGGCCTCGCTGCGCGCGTACGGCCAGGCCGAGGGCCTGGCCAACCTGGCCGTGACCACGCTCGCCCGCGACGGCGCCGGTTTCATCTGGGTCGGCACGCAGAACGGCGTCTACCGCTTCGATGGCGCGCGCTTCGAACGCATCGGCACCGCCGAGATCGGCTACGTGATGGCGCTGGTGGCCGATGGCGACCGGCTGTGGGTCGGCACGTCGGACGGTGTCTGGCTGTGGCAGGACGGCGGGCTGCAGCCCGTGCAGCCGCCGGGGGAGCCGCTGGCCATCGACGACCCGCAGGCGATCCTGCCGGTGGACGGCACGCGCGCTTGGGTTGCCAGCGGCGGACGCCTGTTCCAGATCGTGCGCAGCGGCGCCGGCTGGCAGCGCCAGGACGGCATCGCGGCCGCGCTGGCGACACTGCCGAAAATGCAACAGCACATCACCAGCGTCGTACGCGCCGCGCACGGTGCGCTGTGGCTGGGTTGCGGCCCGGCGATCTGCCGTCTCGATGAACGCGGGGTCGTGGCCTGGGGGGCGGAACGCGGCGTGCAGGGCGGCCCCTGGCGCTCGCTGCTGCTCGCCGCTGACGGCGCGCTGTGGGCGCGCAGCGCGCGGCGCGTGCTGCAGCTGGAGGCGGGCGCCAGTGCATTCGCCGACCGCAGCGAGAAGCGCGACGAAGACGATCGGTTCGACCGGTATCCGCTGGCCGAAGACGCCCAGCACCGCATCATCAGCGCCTCACGCGGCGGGCTGATGCGCTGGAACGGCCGCAGCTGGGACCGCTTCGACACGGCGCCCGGCCTGCCGATCGCCGGCCGCGTGATGGCTGTGCTGACCGACCACGAAGGCGGCCTGTGGTTCGGCAAGCTCGGCGCCGGCTTGCAGCAGTGGCGCGGCTACGGGCGCTGGGAGAACTGGACCGTCGCCGGCGGGCTGCCGCACCACGTCGTCTGGTCGTTCGCGCGCGCCGGCAAGCCGGCGCGGCTGCTGGCCGCCACCGGCGCCGGCGTCGTCGCGCTGGACCCGGCGACGCAGCGCTTCCGCCCCGTCGAGGGCACGGCCGGCAAGGAAGCAGTCGCGCTCTCGCGCGCGGCCGACGGCGCGCTGTGGGTCGGCACGCGCACCGGCGCGCTGCTGCGTCTGCCGGGCGGCGGGGGCGCGATCGCGACGCTGCCGGGGTCTCCCAAGCTGTACCGCCTGTTCGCCGACCGCGCCGGTCGCCTCTGGGTGCTCGACGGCGCGGGCCTGCGGCGCTGGGATCCGGGTGCGGGCTCGTTCATGCCGCAGGCGGTGCAGCCCGGCGGCAGTCCGTTCAGCGACGTCTGCGAAGCGGGCGACGGCGCGCTGTGGTTCAGCGGCGCCGCCGGCGTCGTGCGGCTGGCCGGCGAACACTGGGGCGCGCCGCAGCGTCTGGACATCGCGCCCGAGCTGGTGGCCTGCCTGCGCGACGGCAGCGTCGTTGTAGCGGGCGCGCGCGGCGGCCTGTACCGGTTGCATGCGGCCGGGCCGGCGCTGCGCGAGAAGCCCGGTGCGGCGCTGCGCGCCGAGGACATCACGCCGCCAGCCCTGCGCGGCCGCACGATGTTGGCGCTGCTGGGCGACAGCCGTGGCTGGCTGTGGGCGGCCACCGATGCCGGCGTCGCGGTCTGGAATGGCCGCCACTGGCGGCTGCTCGGCAGTGGCCAAGGGCTGGTCTGGGACGACACCTCGGCCTACGCCTTGTTCGAGGACGAGGATGCCTCGATCTGGATCGGCACCAGCCGCGGCGCGTCGCATGTCGTCGCGCCGGCCTCGCTGTTCGATGCCGCGATGCGCGCGCCGATCGTGCGCGTGCTCCGCCGCGGCGGCCAGGCGCTGCCGCCTGACGGTGCGATCGACCTGCCCTGGTCACGCGACGCGCTGGAGACCGTGCTCGCGCTGCCGTCGTACCGCGACCGCGCGGCGCAGGGCGTCGAATACCGGCTCGCCGGCTTCGACGAACGCTGGACTGCTTCGCCGCACCCCGACATCCGGCTTACCGGCTTGCCACCGGGGAGCTACCGCTTCGACGCCCGCGTCGTCGACCGCGAGCTCGGCATCGTGTCGGCGCCGGCCAGCTTCGGCTTCAGCATTGCGCCGCCGTGGTGGGGGACGCTGTGGGCACGCGCGGGCTTCGCGGGCTTGACGCTGTTGCTGGCCTATGCCGCCTACCGCTGGCGCGTGCGCGCGCTGACGCAGCAGGAGCAGCGGCTGCACGCGCTGGTGCAGGAACGCACACGCGAACTCGAGGCCTCCCGCGAGCAGCTGCGCGAACAGGCAACGAAGGACGTGCTCACCGGCATCTGGAACCGGCGCGCGCTGATGGAGATCCTCGAACGCGATCTCGCGCGCTGCCAGCGCGAGCGCCAGCCGCTGGCGCTCGTGCTCGCCGATATCGACCACTTCAAGCAGGTCAACGACCGGCACGGCCATTCGGTCGGCGACGCGGTGCTGCGCGAGTTCGCGGTCCGCCTCGCGTCAGGCCTGCGGCCCTGCGACGCCGTCGGCCGCTATGGCGGCGAGGAGTTCATGCTGATCCTGCCCGGCCTGGACCTCGCGCGCGCCGAGGACCGCGCGCGCCTGATCGCGATCCATGCGGTGATTGCCGCGGCGCCGATGGCGGTCGGCACCGTGACCTGTTCGTTCGGCGCGGCCGGGCACGATGGCGCGCGGCCGGTTGCCGTCGGCGCGCTGATCGAAGCCGCCGACCAGGCCTTGTACCGGGCCAAGCGCCAGGGCCGCGACCGCGTCGACATCGCTGCCGAGTCGACTTCCGCCTAGGCGGCCTCCGGGCTGCCCGACAGGCTCAGCACCCGCGTCAGCGGCTGCCGGAGCCTGGCCGGGACCGTGCCGCGGTCGCGCGCCAGGCCAGCAAGCGGCCACGCAGCCGCAGGCCCGGCCGCTCGACCAGACGATGCAGCACCACTGCCGCGAGCAGCGACGCGGCGCCGTAGACCACGAACGCGAGGGTGCCGCGACCCTGCAGCGCAGCGCCGAGATGCGTGTGCACCAGGCCGTAGACCGGCTTGTGGATCAGGTAAAGGCTGTAGGACACCGCCGCCAGTGCGCCAGCGCCGGGCAGCGCGCGGCCACCGAGCAGGCCGCCGCGCTGCGCGCCGGCCACCACCAGCAATGCCAGCGCGACCGACAACACCGGCCAGCCGATGCTGTTCGCAAGCAGGCCGGTGCGTTCGCGGAACAGCCAGAAACTCAAGCCCATGCCGAGCGCGCCGGCCAGCAAGACCAGGTTCGCGCGCTCGCCCAGCCGCGCCCACGAAGCGGGCCGGAAGGTCTTGCACGCCGCGAGGATCACGCCCGCCAGCAGGCCGTCCAGCCGCTGCCAGGTGGGGTAGTAGATGTCTTCGACGAACCAGTTGCGCGCCGGTTGCAGTGCGTCGTCGTGCAGCCAGACCCCGGCGCGCAAGCCGATCCCGGCGAGCACCACCGCGATGCACAGCGCGCCGAAGGCGGGCCCCGAACGCCAACGCAGCATCAAGCACGCCAGCAGCGGGAACACCAGGTAGAAATGCTCCTCCACGCACAGCGACCAAGCGTGCGAGAACGCGGTATGCGCGCCGTAGTCGATCGACAAGTTCACGAAGAACCCGGCGAACTTCCACCAGGGCTCCATGCCCGCTGCTTCGCGGAAATCGGGCCACAGCAGGTACAGCGCCAGCACCGCCCAGAACGCCGGCAGGATGCGGAACGCGCGGCGCAGGTAGAAATCGGCGGCGTCGAAACGCGCGCCGCGCGCCAGCGGCGCGAGCACTTGCGCGCCGATCAGGAAACCGCTCAGCACGAAGAACAAGTCGACGCCCATCCAGCCGTAGCGCGACAGCCACGACCACTGCTCGCCCAGTCCGCCGACCAGGAAGGAATGGAACAGCATCGTCCACACGACAGCGACCGCACGCAGCAGGTCCAGGCCCGGCAAACGTTCGTGATGGGCGGTCTGCGCATCGGTGTGGGCGGCGGTGACAGCGAGGCTGGGCGAAGCGGCGACGGTCACGACGGGAAGCTCAGGCGTGTGGGGGAGGCCGCACTGTAGGCGAGGCCGCCTGCACGTTACCTCGATCGTTCTGACACCTACCCGGCCAGGCCCACGGTCAGGCGGGCCGTGTAGCCGGCCGCCGGGCTGCCAGACAGCGTGGCCAGCTGTGCCGCCACACTGTCGCTGAACACGCCGTCCGATGCGAAGCTCAGACCGGCCAGGTGCGGCAGGCTGTCGGCATAACCGTCGGCCTGCCGGTAGACCTGCTCGCACTGCGCCAGCGGCAGCGCGATCTGCGAGGTCTTGAGGCGTAGCGCAGCAGCGCTGGCCGCGCCGATGCGGCGATAGACCTCGAAGTGCAGGTGCGGCACGCGGCCCGGATAACAGCCGGGCACGATGGTGGTGAAGCTGGCACTGCCGTCAGCGGCCGTGCGCTGCACGCCGCGCAGGTAGTTCTGGTCCTGTGCGCCGGGTGAATACATCGAGTAGCGGCCTTCGCGGTCGCATTGCCAGAGGTAGATGGCATGGTCGGCGAGTGGTGAGCAGCCGCCGCCGGCGTTGAGCAGCTGAAGCGTCAGCGTCAGCGGCACGCCTGCCGCGATGCCGGCGGCGCCGGCAATGCTGGCGCGGATGTCGCTGCGCTCGATGCCGCTCAGCGCCAGCGCGCTGGCCAGCGCGCCGTTGACGCGGTTCGTGCCGTTGCCGGGAAACGGGCCGGCGGTTTCGCTGGGCAGCACGCGGCAGGCTGCGTTGCCGGTCGTGGCGCGGGGCTGGGCTTGGGCGGTGCCGATGCCGGCCGCGCCGCCCAGCAGGCCCAGCAACAGCTGGCGTCGCCGCGCCTGGGTGCGCAGCGTGGCGAGGTCGGCGGCCAGGCCGTGGTCAAAGTCATGCATGGAATGCCTTCGTGAACGGGTGGCCGCGGGCACGGCCGTTGCCGCATGATTGCACCACGCGCACATGGCCTGTTCATTGCCGCGTTGAGCACCGGGATTCACCAGGCCGTGGCGCCGGCATCGATCGCGAAGTCCGCCGCGGTGACCCAGCTGGACTCATCCGACGCCAGGTAGATGGCGAGCCAGCCGATGTCCTCGGGCTGGCCCAGGCGCTTGAGCATGAACTTGCCCAGCACCTGGTCCTTGAAGCCCGGCATCGTGTCCAGCGGCGTGCGCGTGGCGGCCGTTTCCACCAGCGCCGGCGAGATGGTGTTGACGCGGATGCCGAAGGGCCCGCCCTCCATCGCCAGCTGCCGGCTCATTGCCAGCACCGCGCCCTTGCCGGCGCAGTGCGCCAGCGCCGGCGACAGCGGCAGCGCCATGTGGGCATTGGCCGAAGCGAAATTGATCACCGAGCCGCCGCCGCGTGCGCGCAAATGCGGCCATGCGGCCTGGCAGGCCAGGAACACGATGTCCACCTCGCCGACCAGGGTCTTGCGCCACTGGCTCTGGTAGTCCATTGCTTCCAGCCACTCGAAAGCACCGAAGGCCGCGGCATTGACCAGGATGTCGATGCCGCCGTGCAGCGCCACGGCCTGCTCCACCAGGCCGGCCACGGCGGCCGGCTGCGTCAGGTCCAGCGGGTGCAGGCTGTGCAGCGCCAGGCCCGCCGCGGCGGCGGTGTCGACCGTGGCTTGCGCGCTGGCACCGTCGATGTCGCAGCCGAGCACGCGCGCACCTTGCTGCGCGAACATCAGCGCAATGCCACGGCCGATGCCCGCGCCGATGCCGGTGACCAGTGCCACCTTGCCGGCCAGGCGGTCGCCGGGCCGGCCCGGCAGCGCGGGCTTGCAGCCCTGGGGTTCTGTCATGCGTTCATCCTGTGGTGGCTCAGAAACCGAATCCGCCGCCGTCGACATTGATCACCTGGCCGGTGATGAACGCGGCGTCGTCGCCGGCCAGGAAGGACAGCGCGCCCACCAGGTCCTGCGGCTCTTCGGTGCGGGGGATGAACTGGCGCGTACGCACCGCGTCGAAGGCCTGCGGCGGGATGTTGGCGGCACTGCCTGCGTGGCGGGTCAGGCCCGGCGAGATGGCGTTGACGGTAACGCCATGGCCGCCCAGTTCAGCCGCTAGCGCACGCGTCAGGCCGATCACCGCCATCTTGCTGCTGGCATAGGCGGCCATGCCCGGCGGCGGCCCCCACACGGTGCTGGAGGCCAGGTTGACGATGCGGCCCCAGCCGCGCTCGGCCATGCCCTGGCTGAAGGCCTGCGCCAGCAGGAAGGGCGCGTCGACATTGACGGCCATGATCCGGCGCCACAGCGCTGCGCTGATCTCGGGCAGGGCCGCCATCGGCATGAAGGCGGCGTTGTTGACCAGCACGTCGACGCGGCCGGTCAAGGCCAGCACCTCGGCCGCGAAGCGCTGCACGTCGTCGCTGTCGGCCAGGTCGCACGGCATGTCGTGTGCCGATGCACCGGCCGCGCGCAGGCCTTGCAGCAGCTCGGTGCAGGGCGTGCGGTCGGTCAGCACCAAGGTATGGCCGCGTTCGGCCAGGCGCAGCGCAAAGGCCTGGCCCAGGCCGCCGGCGGCGCCGGTGACCAGGGCGATGCGGGGTGGGTTCATCGGGGGCTTTCGAGGACTCAGGAATCGGCCTTGAAACCGGTGCGGCGCACCACCTCGGCCCAGCGTTCGAAATCGGCGCGCATGTCCTGCGTCAGCCGCGCGGCGCCGCGCACCTCGGGGGTGAAGCCCATGTCCAGCAGCGCCTTGCGCACATCGTCGCGCGCCACCACTTTGCGCAGCGCGTCGCTCAGGCCGTCCAGCAGCGCCTGCGGCGTGCCGCTGCGGGCGAACAGCGCGAACCATTCTTCGCTCTGCAGCTCGGCGTAGGCCTGCTCGGTGAAGGTGGGTACCTGCGGGAACACGCTGCTGCGTGCTGCGCCGGTGGTGCCCAGCAGGCGCAGCCGCCCGCCCTTGACCAGCTCGGCAAAGTTGGCCTGCGGACTGATGGCGCAGGCCAGCTGGCCTGCGGCCACTTCCTGCGCCATCTGCGGTGTGCCCTTGTAGGGCACGGCTTCCAGCTCGATGCCGGCCTTGCGCGCAAAGGTCCAGCCCAGGAAGTGCGGCGTGGTGCCCAGGCCCGCGACGCCCACGCTGGCCAGCTTGGGGTTCTGTTTGCACCAGGCGACGAACTCGGCCAGCGTGCGCGCCGGGTGCGTGGCGCCGACGGTGAAGGCGAAGTCGAAGCTGCAGGCCGTGCCGATCGGCACGAAGTCCTTGAACGGGTCGTAGGCCAGCTTGCTGAAGGTGCTGGGGAAGATCGTCAGCGGGCTGGGCGGCGACAAGGCGATCAGGGCGCCATCGGCCGGGGCCTGCTTCAGCGCCGTCAGTGCAAACTGGCCGCCGGCGCCGGGCTTGTAGTCCACGAGCACTTGGCGCGATAGCGGTTCGCGCAGGTGCTCGGCCAGCTGGCGCGCCACGATGTCCACCGGTCCGCCCGGGTTGTAGCCGACCAGCAGCGTCAGCGGCTTGGCTTGCGCGCGTGCGGCTTGCGCCGCGCCCAGCGCGGTGGCGGCAGCAGCGTGCAGCAGATGTCGTCGTTGCATTCGCATCCTCGAGAGAAAAAAAAGGGTCAAGAACCGGCGGCGGTCGGCGCGGGTTCAGATCGGGGCGCGCAAGGCTTCCATCGCATGGACCATCACGCGCAGGTGCTCTTCCTTCGAGCCGCCGCACTGCTCGATCTGGCCCAGCCGGCCCGAGGCGCTGACGACCAATCGCGCGCGGTCGTAGTGGCGGCCGGCATAGGCGGTCAGCGCGCCTTCGAGGCTGTGGCGGCGGGCCAGTTCGTCGGCCAGGACCAGCGCGCCTTCGATGGCGATGCCGGCGCCCGAGGCCAGGTGCGGCGTGGTGGCGTGCACCGCGTCGCCCAGCAGCACCAGGCGGCCGCGGTGCCAGGGCGCGTCCATGATGTGGCCGACCAGCGGGCGGTAGAGGATGTGGTGCTGCGTCAGCGCGCCGTCGCGCAGGCCGTGGCGGATGTCGGCCACCGCACCGCCGAACTCTTCCAGCAGTTCGGCCAGCAGGCTGGGCCATTGCACCGGCGGGATGAAGTCCAGGCCCGGGCGCCGGTCCAGCGTGAACAGATAGCTCTCGGTCTCGCTCACCGGGTTCAGGCCGGCCTTGGTGGTCTGGCCCATGAAGATGGTCGAGTTGCGCCGTGTGCGCGGCACCACGGCGCGCCAGGAGCCCTGGCCGGTGAAGGCCGGACCCGGGAACTCGGGCCGCACCAGCTTGCGCAGCGCCGAGTTCACGCCATCCGCGCCTATCACCAGATCGTAGCGGCCTTGGCCGCCGTCGGTGAAGCTCACGTCGACGCCATGCGCATCCTGCGTGATCGACGCGAAGCTCAGGCCCAACCGCACCGTCGCGCCAGCGCTGCGCGTGGCCTCGGCCAGGATCCCGGCCAGCACCGGCCGCATGATGCCGGCGGCCGAGGGCAGGTCTTCGGCGCCGACGGCCGGGGCCAGCGGCGCGGTGTTCAGCACGCTGCCGTCGGCCGCGCAGATGTCGATGTGCGTCCAGTGGCCGCCGCGCTGCAGCACCTCGTCGACCACGCCCACGCTGCGCAGCGCACGCAAGGTCGGGCCGCTGATCGTGATGCCCGCCCCGTCGGGGGCCCAGGCGGCGTCGATCTCCACCAGATCGACCGCGATGCCCAGCTTGCGCAGCTGGATGGCGGTGCACATGCCACCGATGCCGCCGCCGATGACGAGTACTTTGTTGACCAGGGCCATCGTCTGTCTCCGTTTGAGTCCGTCTCAGTCCAGGCGGCCGCCGAGCTGTCCGGCCAGCCAGTCGGCAATGCGGTGGCCGGCATTGAAGGGGTTGTCCAGCGAGCTGTGTTCGACGCCGCCTTCGCGTTCGGTGAAGACCATCAGCTCGCGCTTCGGGCTGTTGACCAGCTGCTCGTAGGTCTGCTGCGCGTACTTCAGCGGGATCTGGCGGTCGTTTTCGCCATGCGTGACGAGGAAGGGCACGCGGATGCGGTCGAGCACGCCGTCCAGGTGCATGGCCTCGGCCTTGGCCAGGAAGTCGGCCATGTCCGCCGCACCGAAGACCCATTGCACGTGCTTCCAGTAGTGCGGCACCGGGTTCTCGCCCTCGCGCTTGAGCCGCGCCTGCTGCACCGCGCGCCAGTCGTGGTTGGCGCCCCAGACGGCGCCGCAGGCAAAACGCGGCTCGAAGGCGACGGCGCGTGGGCAGTAGTAGCCGCCGAGCGAGACGCCGAGCGCGCCGATGCGCGCCGGATCGACATCCGGCCGGCTCTGCAGCCAGTCGACGACCTTCGAGGCCCAGACTTCGCTGTCGTGCACCGCCGGCAGGCCGTGCAGGCGCAGCGCCTCGCCGGTGCCGGGCTGGTCGACGAAGAGTGCGGCCACGCCGCGCCGCGCGAACATCGTGCCCATCACGCTTTTCTGCAGCATCTCCTTGGTGCTGTCCAGGCCGTTCATGATGACCACGATCGGGGCCCGCGCCGGGGCGCCCTCGGCGCGCACCAGCAGGCCGCTGAGCGGCGCCGGCGCAAACGGGATCTCCACCCGTTCGCAGTTCTCGCGCGCCAGCCTGCGCCCCTGCGCAAAGAGCTCGAGCGAGCGCCGGTACATCGCCAGCCGGTCCTCGAAGCCATGGGCCTGCATGCGCTCGGCGATCGCCAGGTACAGCGCGGCGCGGCCCAGCTTCTCGCCGGCGGACAGGCGGTGTCCCTGGGCCAGGTCGGCCTCGGCCAGCGCGACGAGACTGTCGCTGCCGCCCTTCCAGGCCTGGTAGAAGGCCAGCGTGCCGGGGTCGTCGCCCGCGCGCGCGGCTTCGCGCAGCGGCGCGCACATGGCATCCACCTCGCCGATGTTGCCGCCGTGCGTCAGCGCGATCATCGTCGACAGGCTCCACACATAGTTGCTGGGAAAGTACTGGAACATCGGGGGGCCTCAGTCGAAAGCTTGGTCGAACGGCTTGGGCAAGGGGCCGCTGAGCCAGACCGCGCCGTCGTGCACGGTGGTGGGCACGGGCCGCAGGTGCTCGCCGGTGCAGGGGCCGGCAAAGCAGCGGCCGCTGCGGATGTCGAAGTGCGCCGAGTGCGCATAACAGACGATGTGGCTGGCATCGCCGGACAGGAATTCATGCCGCTTCCAGCCCAGCGGCCGGTGCTCGTGCGGGCAGTCGTTGAGCCAGACGAAGACCTCGCCGCCCTGGCGCACGGCCAGCAGCCGGTCGTCGAAGCCGTCGGGCAGCAGTCCGCGCGAGCCGCCGTCGGGCAGGTCTTCCAGGCGGCAGAGCAGTTGTTCGTCCACGATCGTGTGCTCAGCCGCCTGGGGCCCATTTGTCGCGCGCATTGAACAGGAAGATCTGCGAGTTGTCGGCGCCCGGGTCGACGACACGCGGCACCCAGCTGTCGTCGTGGATGTCCATGTCGGCGTCGAACTCCATCACGGCGCCGAAGGGGCTGTTGAAGTACCAGAAGAAGTTGCTGCCCAGCACGTGGCGGCCCGGGCCCCAGAAGCTCTGGTAGCCCTTCTTGACGAAGTTCCAGCCGTGTTGCAGCACCTCGGCCGCCGACCCGAGGTGGAAGGTGAAGTGGTTGCAGCCCACCATGTGCTCGTTCATGCGTTGCAGCATGAACAGCGTGTGGTGCTCCTGCAGGCCCGCCGGGCGCATGAAGGGGCCCAGGTGGTTGAAGCGGTCGGTGGTGACAAAGCCCAGCCGCGCGTAGAAGGCTTCGGCCTGGACCGCGTCGGGCACGAAGTAGACGACGTGCGACAGCGAGCGCGGCTTGATGACTTCGTCCGGGTTGGCGGCGCAGTCGTTCGGCGCACGGCCGGGCGGCTGGCCGGGGACATTGAAGCCCAGGTGGCGCGCGGTGTAGGGCCGCTTGCGCGACAGCTGGAAGGCGATGGCAAAGCCAGCATCGTCGATGGCGTGCAGGCGCCCGTCGCTGTCTGCTTCCACCGGCCGGTCGGCGGCCAAGTTCAGGCGCACGGCCTCGAGCGTGGCGGCATCGGCCACGCCGTAGACGGTCTCGCGCAGGCAGGGCGAATGGGCGCCGGGCGGCAGCGGCGGCAGCGCCGGATCGCCGCTGTGGCGCATGACGATGCTGCTGCCGTCCAGCGCGGCGTAGCTGCCGCCGACGGCGGGGTCGAAGTCCACTTCGTCCAAACCGTAGTCCAGCAGGTAGCGGCGGCAACCCGCCATGTCGTCGACGCCGAAGACCAGTGATTCAAGTCCGGTGATGTTCATGTTGCAGTTATCTCCCCCAGGGCACGGGTGATCAGCTCGGCCACGCTGCCGTCGCTGGCAAAGCCCAGGGCTTCGGCGCGGGGCGTGGACAAGGGTGGGTAGGCGGCAAACAGCCGTTCGATGAGGGGGTCGGGCGCGTAGCTGACGAGGGCGCGCCGGTCGGCGCCGAAGCGGTCGGCGAGTGCCTCCACCACCTCGGCCACGCTGAGGCGCAGCACGGGCATCTGGTAGCTGCGGCGGGCGTCCAGCAGGGCTGCGTCGATGCCGGCGGCGTGCACCAGGTTGTCCACACAGCGGTCCACCGAGATCCACCAGGCGACGCCCGCGGCCGACACCGGCACGGTCAGCGGCCGGCCGTCGCGCAGGCACCAGAACAGCTGGCTCATGAAGGCGCTCATCATGCCGGCGCCGTCGCCGGGCCGCGCCACCACGCCGGGCAGGCGCAGCGAACAGCCCTGCACCCAGCCTTTGCGCGTGGCGTCGGCCACCAGGTATTCACCGGCCAGCTTGTGCGCGCCGTAGCTCAGGCCCGGGTTCGGCAGCGTCTGTTCGTCGACCACCGGCGGCAGCTGTTCGCCGTAGACCCCGATGGTGCTGGCGAAGATGAAGCGCGGTGGCCGGGCCTGGCCGCGCAGGTCTTCCAGCAGGCCCAGCGTGGCGTCGAGGTTGATGCTGCGGCCGAGTTCGTAGTTCTTTTCGGCTGCGCCGCCGGGAATGCTCGCCAGGTGGAACACGGCGTCCACCGGATGGGCGTAGGCGGCTCGGCGAAGCTCTGCGTCGGCAATGCTGCCGGCGAGCTGCAGTACGCGTGCATCCGCCGGAGGCCGGGCGAAGCCCACGTCCATCAGGCTCAGGCGCGTGACCGGGCGGCCGGCCAGGCCTTGCTGCAGCAGCCGCTGCACCAGCACGCGACCGACGAAGCCTTCGGCGCCGGTGACGATGACGTGGTTCATTTGGGCCCTCCCTTGCGGAACGGCAGCGAAGCCAGGAAGGCCAGCTTGGACAGCCCCAGCATCTTCAAGCCGGCGCGGGCCGATGCCGCATCGAGCCGCGCTTCCATCGGCATCGTGCCGAAGCTCTTGCCCTTGATGACCAGCTCGTCGCCGACGCGGTCCATGGCCTCGACGTGCATCAGTTCCTCGTCGGCGGCGCCGCGCAGCACCATGCCTGGTTTTTTCGCGGCCGCCAGCGTGGCCGGCACGCCGCTGTCCTGGCGCGCGCCGCCGCTGACGGTGGAGAAGTCCATGCCCAAGTGCTCGAACATCTTGATCGCCGTCGCGCGGCCCGCGCCGTAAACCCCGCCGCCGGGGTGCTGAAAGGGCCCGGCCAGGTACAGCCGCTCGATGCCGGGCACCGTGTACTGGCCGAGGTCGGGGGTCGGCCGGTGGCCGGCGCTTTGGTAGAAGTAGGGCGCCACGCCATGCAGGTCGCCGCGCATCATGCTGTTGGGGCTGCTGCGCTCCAGGTCCAGCGGGCTGACGATGCTGCGTGCGATGATGTTGTCGGCCGTGAGGTTGCTGATGAATCGGCGGTAGTGCGCCAGCGACAGGTCGCCGATCTCTTCCTTGATCTCATCCCAGCCCCGCCCGGCCCAGCGCGGGTCCTTCACGCTGTAGGGCGCAAACGTGATGCCGTGGAACATGCCGGCACCGGGCGGCACGCGGGTCTTGTCGCCGATGCTCTCGTCTCCGCCGGCGCACAGCCGGCGCTCGGTGATCAGGCCGCGTTTCAGGTCGTCGAAGTCGGCCACCATCTCGTCGAGGCGGTCGGTGGCCATGAACTCCAGCATCGTCGCGTGGCCCACTTCGTCGCCGGCGTGGTACTGGACGTTGCGCTTCAGGTCGTAGTGGCTGACCATGATCGAGAACGGCGCCAGCGTGGCGCGCTCGGCGCGCTGCATCACCGGCTCCGGCACGCCTTGCACGAACCTGCGGATCACGTGCGGGTGGATCGCGCCGATCACCGCGTCCTTCGCGGCGATGCGCTCGCCGTCCGCCAGTAACACACCGGTGGCGCGGCCAGCGCTGGTCAGGATCTGCGCCACTTCGGCACTGCAGCGCACTTCGCCGCCATGGCTTTCGATGCAGCGCACCAGCGCCTCGGTGAGTTTGCCGCTGCCGCCGATGGGCTGCGAAACGCCGTAGGTGTGGATGATGCCGGGCATCAGCAGCACGCCCATGCCGGTGCCCAGCTCGTTGGGGCATTGCAGGTTCTCGCTGACCAGGCGCAGCAGGTGGATCTTGACCTTGTCGCTCTCGTAGAGCCGGTTCACCAGGTCCAGGCAATCGCGGTTCATGTAGTCCAGCATCAGCCGGCCTTCGTCGCTGCGGTCCAGCATCGCCACCAGCTCGCCCAGCGGCGGCGGCGGCGCATACAGGCCGGGCATGAACATCTGCAGGATCTGCTGGCTGGTCTTGACGAAGCCGCGGTAGGTTTCGGCGTCCTTGGCCGAGACCCGGGCGAAGGATTCGCAGGTCTTGTCGAGATCCTTGTAGGTGAACAGCACCGACTGGTCGGGAAAGATCGTCGCGTGCGGCACCGGCGAGTAGTGGTACTTCAGCCCATGTTGCGAGAGCAGGCCCAGCTCGTCCTGGCGCAGCATTGGGTTGCCCTGGATCATGATGTGCACGCTGCTGTGCTCGTCGTGCCAGTAGCCGGGGGTGTTGAGCTGCCGGGTGGACACGCCGCCGCCGGGGTAGGGTTTGCGCTCCAGCACCAGCACCTTCTTGCCGGCCTTGGCCAGGTAGGCCGCGGCGACCAGGCCGTTGTGGCCGGCACCCATCGCGACGATGTCGTAGCCGGCGCTCATCGGCTGGGCACGAAGCGGTGGTCGATGGCGCCGAAGACCGACTGGCCGGCGGCATCCAGCACCTCGAAGCGCAGGCGGTCGCCGAACTTCAGGAAGGGCGTGCTCGAGTCACCCCGATCGATCTTCTCGAGCGCGCGTTTCTCGGCCAGGCAGGCCGAACCGACGCTGCGTGCATCCTGGTTCGAGACCGTGCCCGAGCCCAGGATCGTGCCGGCGCGCAGGTTGCGGTTGTAGGCCAGGTGGGCCAGCAGTTCGCCGAAGCTCCAGTCCATCTCGCGGCCGTTGGGGTGGCCGAACCACTGGCCGTTGCGGCTGACCCGCATGTCCAGGTGCACGCGGCCGCCGGACCATGCGTCGCCCAGCTCATCGGGCGTGACCGCCACCGGGCCGAACACCGTGGCCGGCTTGGCGTTGATGAAGCCGAAACCCATTTGCAGCTCGCGGAACAGGTGCGTGCGCATGCTGACGTCGTTCAGGGTCATCAGCAGCCGGATGCGAGACGTGCAGACATCGGCGCTGCTGCCCATCGCGATGTCGTCGACCAGCACCGCGAACTCGCCCTCGAAGTCGCCGTTGTCGGCCTCGGTGGGGAAGGGGTAGTCATCGCAGGGGCCCCAGAAGTCGTCGCTCTGCCGCTGCACGAGGATCGGGATGCCCGCGGTCTTCTTCACCGTCAGCTGGTAGGCCTGCTCCATGATGTTGCCGTGGTTCAGGAAGGCCGAGGCGTCGACGAACTGGTGCGTGCGCGGCAGCGGCGAGAGGGCTTGCGTGGCGTCGAAGTCGAAGGCCCCGCTCGCGCTGCCGGCGTTGAGGCGTTCATACAGCGCCTGCAGCTGCGGCGCGGCCTGGGCCCAGTGCTCGATGGCGAACTGCATCGTCGGCGCAAAGGCCGAGGCATCGACCGCCTGGGCCAGGTCGCGCGAGACGACGACCAGGCGGCCGTCGCGGGTGTGGTTCTTCAGCGTGGCAAGTTTCATGGGAGTTCTCTGCGTTGGAACGCGTCAAGCGGGGGCCGCGGATCCGGCTCTGCCGGGCCGCTGGCGCCGCCCCCTGGGGGGAGGCGCCGAAGGCGCTTCGGGGGGGTCACTTCCAACGTCTGACGCGAATGTCGGCCTGTTCCTTGTGGCCGGACATGTGCTCGTAGCCGCACAGGCGCGAGCAGTATTCGCCCACCGCCACCGAGGCCTCGTCGGTCAGCACGCGCTGGTAGGTGTGGGTCTTGATGAACTTGCCGACCCACAGCCCGCCGGTGTAGCGGCCGGCGCCCTGCGTCGGCAGCGTGTGGTTGGTGCCGATCACCTTGTCGCCGTAGCTGACGTTGGTGCGGTGGCCGAGGAACAGCGCGCCGTAGCGTGTCATGCGCTGCAGGAACCAGTCGGGGTCGCGCGTCATCACCTGCACATGCTCGGAGCACAGGCGCTCCGCTTCCTGCAGGGCCTCTTCGTCGCTGTCGCAGAGGATGATCTCGCCGTGGTCGCGCCAGGACACGCTGGCCACCGGTGCGGTGTCCAGCCGTGCCAGCACCCGCTCGATGGCGGCCGGCAGCGCGGCGGCGATGGTCTTGCTGGTGGTGATGCACCAGGCCGGCGAGGTGGGCCCGTGCTCGGCCTGGCCCAGCAGGTCCACCGCCACGAGCTCGGCGTCCACCGTGTCGTCGCAGATCACCAGGGTCTCGGTGGGACCGGCGAACAGGTCGATGCCGACGCGGCCGAACAGCTGGCGCTTGGCCTCGGCCACGTAGGCGTTGCCGGGGCCGACGATCATGTCCACCGCGGCGATGCTGTCGGTGCCGATGGCCATCGCCGCGACGGCCTGCACGCCGCCCAGGCAGTAGATCTCGTCGGCGCCGGCCAGGTGCATCGCGGCGACGATCTCCGGGCAGGGCCGGCCGTCGAAGGGCGGGGCGCAGGCGATCACGCGCTTGACGCCAGCCACTTTGGCCGTCAGCACGCTCATGTGGGCCGAGGCGATCAGCGGGTATTTGCCGCCCGGGATGTAGCAGCCCACCGAGTTCATCGGGATGTTGCGGTGGCCGAGCACCACGCCGGGCAGGGTCTCGATCTCGACGTCGTGCATCGAGCTCTTCTGGATCTGCGCAAAGCGGCGGATCTGCGCCTGGGCGAAGCGGATGTCTTCCAGCGTCTGCGGGCTGAGTTCGGCGATGCAGGCGGCGATCTGCTCGGCGCTGAGGCGGAACTGCGCCGGCGACCAGGTGTCGAACTTGGCGCTGTACTCGCGCACCGCGGCGTCGCCACGTGTCTCGATGTCGGCCAGGATGGCCTCGACGGTGGCGCGCACCTGCGCGTTGTTGTCGGCCTTGCTCTGGGCGCTGGCGCCCTTCTTCAGATGCTGGATCATGGGGTGTCCGGAAAGGGTTGCAGAAACTCGATCAGGTTGCCGGCGCAGTCGCGCACGAAGGCCGTGGGGTTGCCCTCGACGCAGAGTTCGAAGGCGATGTCGGCGCCGGCGCGGCGCAGCGCGGCAACGGCGGTGGGCACATCGGGCACTTCGAAGCACAGGTGCTTGTTGCCATGGGTCTTCAGGTCGCGGTTGGGCACGCGGCGGTCTTCGGGCAGCGGCGCGGCGCCAGCGACTTCGAAGATCTCGATGCGGAAGTCGCCGCGCCGCACGAAGGCCACTTCGGCCGGGATGGCCGCAATCGACAAACGCTTTTCCAGCTGGAAGCCGAGCATCATGTGGTACCACGTGATTGCAGCGTCCAGGTCAGGCACACTGATGCCGTGGTGATGGGCGCGCAGCGGCCCGACCACGCCGGCGTTGGCATCGATATCCGCCATGGCGATCGCCTTCATGCGGCCGCTGCCGGCAGCGGCCGCGCCCGCACCCAGCAATAGGCCATTGCCGCCGCCGCGGCCAGCAGCGCCGCAACACCCCAGTACTGCACCGCGGCGGCACGGCTGCCCAGCACGCCGACCATCGGCATCACCACCAGCGGGTTGATGAAGTTGCCCAGGAAGTTCAGCGAGAAGAAGGCGCCGAGGCCGAAGCCGCGACGGGCATAGGGCAGTTCGCGCACGTTCCAGGTCACCACCATCGGCAGCGCGATGCCGCAGCCGAAGCCGTTGACCAGGCCGCCCAGCAGCATGGCGTTGTAGTCCTTGGCAGCCGCCATCAGCAGGAAGCCGATGCCGAGGATCGCGCCGGCGATGGCCATCTGCGCGGCCACCCTGAAGCGGCTGACGATGAACCAGCCGAAGACCACGGTGCCGGCAGCCACGCCGATGCTGTTGAGCGCATAGGCCAGGCCGATCTTCGGCGGCGCGGTGGTGCCCACGTCGACCAGCATGTAGGCCAGGTGCACCGGCACCATCATGAAGATGGCGCCGACGACGAAGGCGACGAAACAGATCCAGGCCAGCAAGGCCGGGCGGAAGCTGACTCCCGGCGCATCGCCGGCCAAGGCGCGGGCATGGGCCTGCGCATTGCCACGCGTGTCCCAGATAAAGATGGCTACCAGCGCAAACATCACGAAGGCCAGCGCGTAGACGCCGAAGGGCACGCGCCAGCCCTGCTGGCCGAGCACGCCGCCGAGGGCGTTGAAGCAGAAGGCCGACAGCGAAGCCACGGTGGTCTGCAGCGACATGTAGCGGTCGCGCCGGGCGCCGCTGAAGTAGTCGCCGATCAGCCCGGTGCTGCAGGCCATGATGCCGGCCTCGGCCACGCCCACGCCGATGCGGCTGACGATGATCGCATTGATCGAATCGAGGTAGGTCGGCGCCGTGCCGGCCACGCCATACAGCGCCAGCGAACCCAGCAGCAGGCGCTTGCGGCCGAGTTTGTCGGAAGCGCCGCCGGCGAACATGCCGCACACCGCCAGCGCCAGCATCGGCACCGTGACGATGATGGGCACCAGCGTCTTGATGTCCGGCACGCTCGCGAAGTGCTGTTCCATCGCCGGCAGCACCGGGCCCAGGATGGCCGAGGCCAGCACCGCGAAGCAGACGCAGAACAGCAGGATCAGCGCATGGAACAGCGTGGGCGTCGGTGTCTTGCCTGGCGCTGCGAAGGGGGCGGAGCTCATCGGCGGATGTCCTGGTTTGGCGTGGCGCGCCACGGCGGCACAGCGCAGCGATGGTAGGCAGGCGCCGCGGCTTTCCGGAAATCGTGTTTGGCGATGCGGCCCATCCGCCGGAGAAATGGCGCGGCGCGATCACACGGGGAAACCCTGTGCGGGTTGTTGCGGGTGCAGCGCGCGCTCGCAGGCACGGCGCCAGGCCATTCGCGCCGGCGATGTGCGTCATCGCCAGATTCGATTTCAGCGCGGCGGCACGGCTGCCTAGCATCTTTCGAACACAACCCGCCGGCTGCCATGGCCATGGCACAGACCGGCCCAGAACCCGGAGACACGATGACCCGCCATGCCCGCCCCCACCGTTTGCGGCCGATCCCGGCTGCCCTGAGTTCAGCAACCCGTGCCGCCACCCTCTGCAGCGGCCTGTTCCTCGGCGCGGCCGCACAGGCCCAGGAGACACCGCAGGTCACCGAAATCGTGATCACCGCGCAGAAGCGCACCGAACGCCTGAAGGACACGCCGGTGGCCGCCAGCGTGGTGGCCGACGATGCGCTGGCCAAGGCCAATGCCACCGACATCTCGGACATCAACCGGCTGGTGCCCTCGGTGCAGTTGAAAGGCAGCTTCAACGGCCGCGTGCCGCTGGCCATGCGCGGCATCTCGACCAATGCCAACGAAGCGGCGATCGGCCTGACCTCGGGCGTGTCGATCATGATCGACGGCGTGCCGGTGCCCTCGGATTCAATGGCCGCCAACGAGCTGCAGGACATCCGCCGCGTCGAGGTGCTGAAGGGTCCGCAGTCGACACTGGGTGGCCGCACTGCGTCGTCCGGCGTCATCAACCTGGTCACCGGCGTGCCCAGCAAGACCTGGAACGGCGAGGTCGGCGGCACCGTCACCAACGACAAGGAATACCGCGTCAATGCGCGCGTGTCCGGCCCGCTCAGCAGTGCGCTGGGCCTCAGCGTTGCAGCGTATTCGAACCAGCGCGACTACCCGATCAAGAACCTGATGCTCGGCGAAAAGTCGCACACCGAGGCCAGCGGCGCGCGCATGAAGCTGGGCCTGGCGGTGGACAAGACGCTGGACATCACGCTGATGGCGCGCACCGCCGAATCCGATTCCACCGGCGGCACCTTCACCTACCAATACCTGACCCCCGGTGCAGCGCTGTTCCCGAACTTTCCGTTTGCGCCGGCCGGCATCTCGCAGGCGGCGGCCTTCCCGGGCATCAGCATCCGCTACGGCAACACCGACTATGCGTCGCCGGTGCGCATGCGCAACCAGGTGCGCGACAACGATGTCTCGCTGACGGTGGAAAAGCGCTTTGGCGACTACACCTTCAGCTCGATCACCGCGCAGCAGAAGGAGAAGATCAGCGCGGTGCAGGATGTCACTGCACAGGCCACGCTGTTCCTCGACGTGCTGCGCCAGGGCTTCATTCCCGACCCGCCGATCGGCCCGCCGTTGTTCGACAACACGCAGACGATCAAGATCAAGCCGAAGTCGACTTCGCAGGAATTCAAGATCGCCTCGCCGATCGACCAGGATGTGAGCTTCGTCGCGGGGCTGTTCTATTCCGATGTGGACGTGACGCAGGACCACTTCCGCATGATGTTCGTCAACCCGAAGATCGACTACGTCACCTCCAGCACGCAGACGCTGGGCCTCTATGGCCGCGCCACCTGGAAGCTAGGCGCCGACACCAGCCTGTTGACCGGCCTGCGCCACAACCGCGACAAGGTGGCCTACAGCATCGAGGACCGCAGCACCCAGTTCTCGTCGGCCAATGCCGACAGCTCGCGCACCACCGTGGGCGACCTGACGCTGCGCCGCAAGCTCGGCAAGGACCACATGGTCTACGGCACCTACGCGCGGGGCTACAAGCCGCGGGCCTTCAACACCGCCGCGACGCTGAGCTCCAACGCGGCGCTGCAGCCGGTGGACCAGGAGGACATCGACCACCTCGAGTTGGGCGCCAAGAGCAGCCTGATGGGCGGCGCGCTGGCGCTGAACCTGGCGGCCTTCAACACCACCTACAAGAACTTCCAGGTGCAGCTGTACCCACCGGGCCAGATCATCCCGTCGCTGGAACTGGCCAACGCGGCCAAGGCGCGCACCCGCGGGCTGGAGCTCGACGCCAGCTGGGCGGCCAGCAGCGCCACCAAGCTGAGCTTCGGCGCCGCCTACATCGATGCCAAGTTCCTCAGCTTCAAGGCCGGCCCGGCCTACCCCGGCCAGACGGAGGCGCAGGGCGCCGTGCTGACCGGCTTCGATTCGCATGGCGCGCCGGTGTTCGCGCAGGACCTCTCGGGCAAGCCGATGCCGGATGCGCCGAAATTCAAGCTCACGCTGGCCGCCGACCACGAGGTGGCGCCCGCCGGCTGGCCGCTGCGCTTGAACTTCAACGCGCAATACGCCTACCGCACCAGCGCGCTGCTGCAGGGCAACCAGAACCCGGCCACGCGGCAGCCCGGCTTCGGCATCCTGAACCTGGGCGTCACGGCGACACCGGAGTCCGGCAAGTACCAGGTCAGCGCCTTCGTCAACAACGCGCTGAACAAGTTCTACCTGGTCAATGCCGAAGACTTCTTCTCGGGCCTGTACTCGATTCCGGGCAACCCGCCGGGCGCCGCCAACGCGGTGATCGGCCAGCCGGCGCGGGATGCCAAGCGCTACGTCGGCCTGCGCTTCAGCGTGTTTTTCGACTGATTTCCACGGAGCGCTCTGCGCTGCAGCGCTTGATCGGGCGGTGAACCTGCGCAGAGAGGCTGCGCATCGGTCAGGGTCGGTGGCATCGGCGGTACGGCAATGCCTTATCGTTCGGTGCCGAGCGATGAAACACCCGACCAAGGAGCCCCCGTGAGCGTGCCAACGCGCAAACCCGGCGAACTGCCGATCCAGGCCTCGCAGGTCCGTGTGGGCCTGCATGTGCGCCTGCCGCTGTCCTGGCTGGACCACCCGTTCCTCAGCTCCAGCTTCCTGGTCACCACCGAAGACCAGGTGCGCGAGATCCTGGCGCTGGGCGTCGAGGTCTATTGCGATCCCAAGCGGTCCAAGGTGATGCCGGCGCCGCTGGCCAGCGCCGCCGCAGTGGATCCGGCGCATGAGCTGGAGCTGACGCTGGTGCGCCAGCGCCAGGAAGCGCAGCGCCAGGCCAAGGCGGTGCGGGTGAAGGTGATGGCCGACATGCGCGCCAAGCTGGACGTGGTGCAGAAGCAGTACATGTCGGCCGCCGAGCAGACCGCGAATGCCTTCAAGCTGATGGGCGCGCGGCCGGCCGAGTGCGTGGGCGTGATGCGCGAGGTGGCCGCCGAGTCCGCACGCTCGCTGCTCGCCGACCCCGACTCCGCGATCATCCTGATCGCCGACAAGGCCAAGAGCCAGGGTGAAGTGGCGCATGCGCTGTCGGTGATGACGCTGTCGCTGCTGCTGGCCAAGCAGCTGCAGCTGCCCGAGGCCGAGATCCAGCTGGTTGGCATGGCGGCCTTGATGCACGACATCGGGCACAGCGGCGTCAACCCGTCGATCCTGCGCAACCCGGCGCGCAACCGGCATGAAGAAGCGGTGTTCCAGACCCATGCCCGCCTGGGCTTCGACCAGTTGGCGGCCGTGGGTGCGGCGGTGCCGCAGGGCGTGGCCGAAGCCGCGCTGCACCACCACGAGCGCGACGACGGCAAGGGCTTCCCGTCGGGCCTGAAGGGCGCGGCCATTCCGCGGCTGGCGCGCATCGTCGGCATCGCCAACCGCTTCGACAACCTGGCCAACCCGGTCGATCCGCGCACGGCGGTCTCGCCCTTCGAGGCGCTGGGCGTGATGTGGGCGCGCGAGAAAACGGCCTTCGAAGAAGTGCTGCTGCAGACCTTCATCCGCACCATGGGCATCTATCCGCCGGGCACGCTGGTGCAGCTGTCCGACGGCCGCAGCGGCGTGGTCGTGGCCACCGCGCCGCCCAGCGCGCGGCTGTGCCCGCAGGTGCTGATCTACGACCCCGACACGCCGCGCCGCGAGGCGCTGATCCTGGACCTGGCCGACCCCGAAACCGCGCAGCAGCTGAAGGTGCTGAAGGCGGTGCGCATGCAGGAGCGCAGCGAGGACGAACTGGACTACCTGCTGCCGCGGCGCAAGATGAGCTGGTACCGCGGCAACAGCTAGGATCGTGGCATCCACCGGAGAGAAACCATGTTTCGTCGCGAGTACTTCCCGTCCGACACGATCAAGATGGTCAACCAATCGGAAGGCAGGCTGGGCAGCACCGGCAAGGCGGCCCACGCGATTGCCGAGCACCTGATGAAGGGCTCGCCCGGCGCCGTGCTGTACGGCGTGGCCGAGAGCCTGGCCAAGGGCGGCGTCCAGATGAACAGCGTGGGCGTCTCCAAGGACGACTTCCGCGACCGCTTCAAGGAGAGCCCGGGCACCGCCAATTCCGGCTGGCTGGGCAAGGGCGATATGTCGTTGCTGCTGTGCGAGCTGCTCAACTCCGATGTCGGCCAGGAGGCCATGGGCGCGCTGGACACGGGTGTGCAGCGCGTCGAGGTGCACTACCTGAACGAGAAGAAGATGGCCAAGCTGTTCGGCGGCCTCGGTGCGGTGGGCATGAACCACAGCAACTGGCTGGTGACCCCGGCGAAGAGCGAGATGGTGACCAAGTCCGTCGTCAACAAGAAGGGCGACACGGTCACCTTCCAGGCCAAGGTCACCACGCCCAAGGTCGTCACCCCGTCGGTCAAGGCCACCGACCTGGCCTCGATCCACGCGGTGCTGGACAACATGGCCGGCCGCCTGCACCTGCAGACGCTGTTCCCGGACAACCAGACCGTCGAGAGCCATGCCAAATGGCGCCTGGGCACCGGGTCGGTGATGCTGACCATCGGCAAGGACGGCAAACCGGTGCAGGTCTTCACCGCCTGAAGCGGCATCACCGGGCACGCGCACAGCTGGACCTGGCAGGCGGCATGATCCGGCGATGAAGCTGATCCACCACCCCTTGCTCGCCGCCACGCCGGGCACCCGGCAGGAGCTCGTGAGCCTGCATTTCGGCCAGCCCGGTGCCGGCCCGAAAGTCACGATCCAGGCCTCGCTGCATGCCGATGAAGTGCCCGGCATGCTGGTGGCCCAGCACCTGCGTCGCCGCCTCGAAGCCCTGGAAGCCGCTGGCCAGCTGCGCGGCGAGGTGGTGCTGGTGCCTGCGGCCAACCCGATCGGCCTGCACCAGTGGCTGCTGCGCGACCAGCAGGGCCGCTTCGAGCTGGCCAGCGGCCAGAACTTCAACCGCCATTACGCCGACCTGACCGATACCGTGGCCGCCGCGGTGCAGGGCCGGCTGGGCGCCGATGCGGCAGCTAACGTTCAAACAGTGCGTGCCGCGCTGCGCGCCGCGGTGGCGGCGCTGCCGGCCAGCGGCGCGCTGGAGAGCCTGCGCAAGACGCTGTACGGCCTGGCCATCGACGCCGACATCGTGCTGGACCTGCATTGCGACGGCGAAGCGGTGATGCACTTCTACACCACGCCTGACGGCTGGCCGCAGGCCGAACCGCTGGCCCGCTGCATGGGCGCGCAGGCCGTGCTGCTGGCCACCTCTTCGGGCGACGAACCCTTCGACGAAGCCTGCTCGATGGTCTGGACCCGGCTGGCCGAGAGGGTCGGGCCCGCGCACCCGCTGCCGCCGGCCTGCACGGCAGTGACCATCGAGTTGCGCGGCGAAGGCGATGTGTCGCATGCGCTGGCCGCGCAGGATGCCGCGGCGATCGAGCACTTCCTGCAGCTGCGCGGCGTGATCGCCGGCACGCCGGCCGAACTGCCGCCGCTGCGCTGCGAAGCGACGCCGCTGGCCGGCTCGATGCCGATCCATGCGCCGCAGGGCGGTGTGCTGGTGTTCCTGCGCGAGCCGGGCGACCGCGTGAAGAAGGGCGAGCCGATCGTCGAGCTGATCGACCCGTTCAGTGGCGAGGTGACGGTGCTGGTCAGCCCGGTGGACGGCCTGCTGTACGCCCGCGAGCGCCGCCGCTTTGCCGTGGCCGGCATGCCGCTGGCCAAGGTGGCCGGGCGTGAGGCGCTGCGGCAGGGCCTGTTGCTGTCGGCATGATGCGGGCAGGGCACGATGAGCTCGATCGCCGCTCACCGTGAACGCTATGCGCGACTCATCGTGCGCAGCGCCGGGCCATCGAGTCGGCGCCTGATCGAGGCCTTCGCCTCGATCCCGCGCGAGCAGTTCCTGGGCCCGGCGCCCTGGCCGGTGCTCAACGGCTCCGGCCACGGCCCCCGCTGGACCGAGGACCCGCGTGAGCTCTACCAGGACGTGCTGGTCGGCATCGCCCTCGAGCGCGGCATCAACAACGGCCAGCCCTCGCTGCACGGCAGCTGCCTGGAGGCCTGCGCGCCGGCGCACGGCGACACCGCGCTGCACATCGGCGCTGGCACCGGCTACTACACGGCGATCCTGGCGGCGCTGGTCGGACCCACCGGCACGGTGCTGGCCTACGAGATCGAGCCCGACCTGGCCGAACGCGCGCGGGAGAACCTGGTGCGGTGGCCGAACGTTCGGGTCATCGCCGCGTCGGCCTGCGCCGGCGCCTTGCCTGCGGCCGACGTGATCTATGTGAACGCCGGTGCCACCCATCCCGTGCCCTGCTGGCTGGATGCGCTGAAGCCGGGCGGCCGGCTGATCTTTCCGCTGACGCCGAACGAAGGGTATGGCGGCATGCTGCTGGTGACGCGGCGCGGCGAGACCCGCTACGACGCGGCGATGCTGATGCGCGTGGCCTTCATCCCCTGCGCCGGCGCGCGCGACGAGGCCAGCGCGCGGGCCCTTGCCGCGGCGCTCGACAGCCAGCCCATGCACATCGTGCGCTCGCTGCGGCGTGAGGGGCCGCCTGACGACACGGCCTGGTACGTGGGGGCGGGCGGCTGGTTGTCGACGGCGGACGCCGGCTGAACGGCCTGGCTTTCTACAGTCCGGCGGGCGGCAGCGCCAACACCTTGAGGATGGCGCTGGCGCTGACCAGGTCGACGCCGTCCGCCGAGACCTGGCCTTGCATGAAGACCAGGGACGAGGTGGCTCGAACGACGCGGCCACGGGCCTCGAGGAACTGCCCTGCACGGCCGGCCGACAGGAAGTGCGTGTCCAGCTGCACCGTCACGCAGGCGCGGCGGCCCAAGGCTTCCCAGGCGATGGCGCTGAGCGCGTGGTCGGCCAGCGTGGTCAGCATGCCGCCATGCACAAGACCGGCCGGATTGAGGTGGTCGGCGGTCGCCAGCACGCCATAGGCCCAGCTGATCTCCTCCTGGCGGGTCCAGAGCGGTCCGATCAGGCCCGCGAATCCGGCAAGCGATCGTTGCTTCCAGCCCTGCGCGGTCAATGCGTCGTGCGTTTGCGGTGCATCCATCGAGATCAGCTCCGGCTTGCCAACAACTGCGACAGCGTCTGCGCCTCGGTTTGCAGGTCCTTGGCCAGCGCCTGGCTCTTGGCGCCGCCCAGCTGATCGGCGACGCCGGCGGCGACCAGTGAATGCGTCATCCGGCCCCGGGCGTCGAACACCGGCACCGCGATCACCGCCACGCCGCTGATGTAGTTGCCGCGGTCGACGCTGTAGCCCTTCTTGCGCACCGCCTCCACCTCCTTGCGCCAGGCGTCGATGTCCGGCGGCTGCTCCCAGCGCAGGGCCTTGAACTTGCGTTCGAGTGCGGCGTCCGTCAGCTCGGTGAACGCAGCCACCAGCCTGCCGGTGGCGCTGATCAAAGCGGGAAAGCGGCTGCCGACATCCACGTGCAGGCGGAACGGCGCCTGCGAGCGTGACAGCGCCAGCACCACCATGTGCTCGACGCCGCTCACCTCGACACCGATGGCGGTGACGTTCCAGGTGCCCGACAGCCGATCGAGCACGGGCTGCACCAGCGCGGGAAAGGGGCTGCTCTCGATGACGCTGCGGGCCAGCGCCAGCATGCCCACGCCCAGTCCATAACGTTTGGTGTCAGCGTCCACCTTGACCAGGCCTTCTTCGACCAGGACCCGCAGGATGTGCAGACAGGTGCTGGTGACCATGCCGAGTTCCTGCGAGATCGATTTCAGCGTCAGCGGCGACGGGCTGCGGCCCAGCAGGCGAAGCACGGCGATGGCCCGCGTCACGGCGGGCACGGGCCGCACACGCGGGCCGGTGGCGGCCGTCGGGCTGTCGGTAGGGGATGCGCTCATCACTCGATCTTTGCACGGGGATGGCGGCAAGCATAAGGGCTCGTCCGCGGCGTGCGCGAGCGTCGGGATCGGTCTGGATTGAAATTGTCTATAGACAATCAATGAACGCTATTGACAATTGTCGGGTCGGCGCGCAAAGTTGCATCCACTGGCTGCCGACGACATCACGCCCCCACCATGACTTCACTGACCGACTACTCCTCCTACGCAGACGCACAGGCCCACTGCTCACCCGAGAAGCTGTGGGCGCTGTTCGATGGCGATCGCGAGCAGATGAACATCGCGCACGAATGCATCGACCGGCATGCCGAAGGGGACCGCACGGCCATCATCCTGGTGCGCGCCGGCGGCGAAGACGAGTTGCTCGGCTTCCGCGAGATCTCGGAAGCGTCGGCCCGCTTTGCGCACTACCTGCTGGCCCAAGGCATCCGGCCAGGCGACCGGGTGGCGGTGATGCTGGAGCCCTCGCGCGAGTTCTATGTCGCGATGTTCGGCGCGATGAAGATGGGCGCCATCGCGGTGCCGCTGTTCACGCTGTTCGGGCCCGACGGCATCCGCCTGCGTGTGCAAGACTGCCAGCCGCGCGTCGTGGTCACCAATGCCGAAAAGGCGTCGATGGTGGCCAACTCGCCCGAGCTGCAGCTGCTGGTGGCCGACGGCGCCTTCATGCATTCGCTGGCCCGGTTCCCGTCCGAGTTCGTGCCCAGCACGCGGGGCGACGACTTCGCGATCTTCCAGTACACCTCGGGCACCACGCGTGAACTGCCCGATGCCGTCAAGCACACCCATCGCGCTATCGTCACGCTGATGCTGGCCGCGCTTTACGGCACCGGCGTGCGGCCGGGCGACCGCTTCATGTGCCCCTCATCGCCGGCCTGGGGGCATGGCCTGTGGCACGGCACCCTGGCACCGCTGGCGCTGGGCGTGACGATCGGTGCCTACGCCGGCAAGTTCAATGCCGAACGCCTGCTCAAGGCGCTGCAGGACCACCGCTTCACCAACATCTCGGCAGCGGCCACGCACTACCGGATGATGCGCAATTCCGGGGCCGCTGCGAATTACCGTTATGCGCTGGAGAAGGTGTCCTTCACCGGCGAGCCGATCGACAGCGAAACCTCCGAGTTCGTGCAGGCCACCTTCGGCCGGCCGGTGTGCAGCATGTACGGCACCACCGAGATCGGCGTCTGCCTGGTGAACTACCCCGGCGCGCCCGACTTCGTCGTCAAGACGGGCTCGCTGGGCAAGGCCATCCCGGGCGTTCGCGTCGAGGTGCAGGACGCCCACGGCGCGCCCTGCGCACCCGGTGTCACCGGCGAACTGAAGCTGTGGCGCCGCGGCGAATGGCTGCCGACCAAGGACCTGGGCCGCATCGATGAGGACGGCTACTTCTGGCATGGCGGCCGGGCCGACGACGTGATCATCTCGGCCGGTTGGACCATCGGCGCCGTGGAAGTGGAGGACGCGATCCTCAAGCACCCCGACGTCAAGGAAGCCGCAGCGATCGGCGTGCCCGACGCGCTGCGCGGCCAGGTCGTCAAGGCCTTCGTCGTCTCGCCGCGCAGCGGCGACGACGCTTTCGTCCAGGAAATCCAGGACGCCGTGCGCACCCGGCTCAGCCAGCACGAATACCCGCGCCAGGTGGTCTTCGTGCCCGAGCTGCCGAAGACGCCGGCCGGAAAGATCCACCGAAGAAAACTGCGAGAGCAGGAACTCGCCAACACCGTTGCGGCAGCAGCCGTCCCTTCATGACCGGACCCAGGAGATCCCATGTCGACCCCCACTGAAAGAAGCTTCCCCAAGATCACCGAGAGCGGTCTGGACGATCTGCGCCGGCGCATCGGCGTCAAGATCGGCAAGACCGTCGAGCCCTGGTGCTACGAGGCCACGCGCGACAACATCCGCCACTACGCCCACGGCATCGGCGACGACAACCCGCTGTGGTGCGACCCCGAGTACGCCGCGAAAACGAAGCACGGCGGCCTCATCGCGCTGCCCAGCTTCCTGTTCTCGACCAGCCGCATCGTCTCCGGCTATGTCGGCGGCCTGCCCGGCGTGCACGCGATGTGGTCGGGCGCGGACTGGACCTGGCACAAGACCGTCCAGCGAAACGACGTCATCTCCACTGAGGCCTACCTGAAGGACCTGGTCGAGCATCAGACGCGCTTCGCCGGCCGCGCCGTGCAGCAGATCTACAACGTCAAGTTCTACAACCAGTCGGGCGACCTGGTGTCGGAAGCCGACAGCTGGTGTTTCCGCACTGAGCGTGACCATGCCCGCGAGCAAGGCACGAAGTACAAGGAAGTGCGTGCCCGCGAGCCGCGCCGCTACACCGACGAGGAGCTCGCGTCCGCCTACCAGCTGTACCGCGACGAGCCGATCCGCGGCGCCACGCCGCGCTACTGGGAGGACGTGAAGGAAGGCGAGGCCCTGCCGACCATGTTCAAAGGCCCGATGACCGTGACCGGCTTCATCGCCTATGCGCAGGGCTGGGGCGGTCTGTACATCCGCGCGAACAAGCTGGCGTGGAAGCTGCACGACGAGCATCCCGGCACCGGCATCAAGAACCGCTTCGGCATTCCCGACTGTCCCGAGCGCGTGCATTGGGAAGAGGACTTCGCGCTCGAAGTCGGCGCACCGGGCGCCTACGACTACGGTCCCGAACGCACTTCATGGCTCACGCATCACCTGACCAACTGGATGGGTGACGACGGCTTCCTGCGCAAGGCCAGTTGCAAGATCCGCCGCCACAACCCGGAAGGCGACATGCTATTCATCAAGGGCCTGGTCAAGCGCAAGTTCGTCGAGAACGGGCAGTACCTGGTCGAGATCGAACAGGAAGCGCGCAACCAGGACGACGAACTGTCGGTGCTGGGCACGGGCGTGGTGGAACTGCCGTCGCGGGCCTGAGTGGCGGCCGCCCGATGATGGATCGCAGCGTCTTCTTGCGGAGTGACTCAGCGTGACGATGTCTGACCCATGCCACGCGGCAGCACCCGCGGCGAAAGTAGCGGCCCGGGGTGCCCTGGTGGGCGTCCGGGTGATCGACCTGTCCCGGGTGCTGGCGGGACCCCTGTGCACGCAGATGCTGGCCGACCAGGGGGCCGACGTGATCAAGGTCGAGCCGCCGGGCGGCGACGAGACCCGCACCCTCGGACCGCCCTTCAACGACGCCGGCGACGCGGCGTATTACACCGCCGTCAACCGGGGCAAGCGGGCCATCGCGCTCGACCTGTCCCATCTCGACGGTCAAGCGACGCTGCTGGCGCTGCTGGAGAACGCCGATGTGCTGGTGGAGAACTTCATCCCCGGCACGATGGCGCGCTGGGGGCTCGACTACGACACGGTGCTCAAGCGCAGGTTCCCGCGGCTCGTCTGCTGTTCGATCTCGGGTTTCGGCTCTGACGGCCCCTTGGGCGGCCTGCCGGGCTACGACGCCATCGTGCAGGCCATGAGCGGCCTGATGAGCATCAATGGCGATACGGACTCGGGGCCCACCCGCATCGGCGTGCCGGTGGTCGATCACCTCACGGGCTATACCGCGCTCAGCGGCATCCTGCTGGCCTTGTTCGACCGTGAACGCACGGGCCTGGGTCAACGCGTCGAAGCCACCTTGTTCGATACCGCGCTGAGCCTGCTGGTCCCGCAGGCGGCGAACTGGATGCATTCGGGCCGCACACCTGAGCTGCTGGGCAGCGCCCACCCCAACATCGCGCCGTACGACAAGTTCGCCTGTCGCGACGGCATGATCTTCCTGGGCATCGTCAACGACCGGCAGTTCCGGCGCTTCTGCGAGCACATCGGCCTGGCTGGGCTGCTGGCCGATGAGCGCTTTGCGACGAACAGCCGCAGGCTGCAGCACCGCGACCTGCTGCGTGCCGAGATCGAGGCTGCGCTGGCCCCGCTGCTGCGGCACGAGGTGTGCCACGCGTTGATGCGCCAGGGCGTTCCCGCGGGGCCGGTGAACACGGTGCCGCAGGCCTTTGCGCAGCCGCATGTGGCGCACCGCCGCATGCATGTCGAACGGCAGGGCTACCAGGGCGTGGGCGTGCCGACGAAGCTGTCGCGCACGCCGGGACAAGCCGCCGGCTCACCGCCCACCTTCGGGCAACACACGGACGAGGTGCTCCTGGAAGCCGGCCTGAGCGAACAACGCATCGCGGCCTTGCGCGAGTCCGGCGTGCTGCCCCGCAAGCCTGTCACCTAGGCGCCGACACGCCACCCTTTCCCCAAAACAAGCAGGAGACATGCATGAAGATTCTGACCCTGGTCGCGGCCTTCGCCGCGGCCCTCCTCATCGCGCAGCCCGCGGCGGCACAGGCCTACCCCAGCAAGCCGGTGCGCATCATCGTGCCCTATCAACCGGGGCAGGGCACCGACGTCGCCACCCGCTACCTCGCTGAACACCTGGCCAAGGCCATGGGGCAGACCTTCGTCGTCGAGAACAAGGCCGGCGCGGGCGGGAACATCGGCACGGCGGAAGCCGCGCGTGCAGCCGCCGACGGCTACACGCTGCTCATGGGCACCAACGGCACCCATGTGCTGAACCAGTTCCTCTACCCCACGATGCCTTTCGAGCCGGAGAAGGACTTCGAGCCGGTCATGCTGGTGAGCAGCTTTCCGATGGTGCTGCTGGCCAACCCCTCATCGCCGTTCAACAGCCTGGCGGACCTGCTGGCCGCGGCCAAGGCGAAGCCCGATGCGGTCGACGTCGCGCTGCCCAGCACGACGGCCCTGCTGGTGCTCGAGCTGCTGAAGCAACAGACGGGGACCACCATGCTCGGCATCCGCTACAAGGGCTCCGCCTCGTCGATGACGGAAGTCATCGGCGGCCAGGTGCCGGTGACCATCGACACGGTGAGTGCCTCCCGCCCGTTCATCGCCAGCGGCAAGCTGAAGGCGCTGGGCGTGACCTCGCTCGAGGCGACCGACCTGCTGCCCGGCGTCAAGCCCGTGTCGGCCCAGGGCGTCGCCGGCTTCCAGGTCGTGGCCTGGAACGGGCTCTATGCGCCGCGCGGTACCCCGGCTGCAGTCGTGCGCAAGCTCAACGCCGAGCTGGCGAAGATCCTGGCGCAGCCGGAGGTCAAGCAGCGCCTGCTGGAACTCGGCCATGAGCCGGCGAGTGGGTCACCGGCGAAGCTCGCCGAGTTCGCCAGGAGCGAGCGCCAGAAGTGGGGCCCGCTGATCCAGAAGGCCGGCATCAAGGCTGACTGATCAACTCCTGAGATGGCAGGACACCCAATGCCCCTCGGTGGTCTGCTTCAACTCCGGCCGCTGCACATCGCACAGGCCCTTCTGCGCGATCGGGCAGCGGGTGTGGAAGTGGCAGCCGGGTGGCGGGCGGATGGGGCTGGGCACGTCGCCGACCAGGCGGATGCGCTGGCGCTTGAGCGTCGGGTCGGGGATGGGCACCGCTGACAGCAGCGCTTCGGTGTAGGGGTGGCGCGGCGTGGTGTAGAGGTCGTGCGCGCTGGCCAGCTCGACGATGCGGCCGAGGTACATCACCGCGACGCGATTGGCGATGTGCTCGACCACCGACAGGTCGTGCGCGATGAAGATGTAGGTCAGGCCGAACTGCGCCTGCAAGTCTTGCAGCAGGTTGATGACCTGGGCCTGGATCGACACGTCCAGCGCTGACACCGCCTCGTCGCAGACCAGCAGCTTGGGGCTCACCGCCAGCGCCCGCGCGATGCCGATGCGCTGGCGCTGGCCGCCGGAGAATTCATGCGGATAACGTCGCATGTGATCGGCGTTGAGTCCTACCGTCTCCAGCAGCTGGGCAACCCGCGCTTCGATGTCGGCATTGCCTTTGGCCAGCTTGTGGATCACCAGGCCTTCGCCGACGATGGCACCCACCGTCATGCGCGGGTTCAGCGAGGCGAACGGGTCCTGGAAGATGATCTGCATGTCGCGGGCCAGTGCGCGCAGATCTTCCTTGCCGAGGGCCGTGACGTCGCGGCCTTCGAACCACACCTGGCCCGAGGTGGGCTCGATCAGCCGCAGGATGCAGCGGCCGGTGGTGCTCTTGCCGCAGCCGGACTCGCCGACCACGCCCAGGGTTTCGCCGGCGCTGACCGTGAAGCTGACGCCGTCCACCGCGCGCAGGCGCTCGGTGGACTTCTTCAGGAAGCCGCCCGGCAGCGCGAAATGCTTGACCAGGTTCTCGACCTTCAGCAAGGGTTCGCTCATGCGGGCACCACATCCAGAATGCAGGCGACCTTGTGACCCGGCGCAACCTCGCGCAAGGGCGGATCGGCATCCCGGCACTTGGCTTGCACGTATTTGCAGCGACCGGCAAAGCGGCAGCCGGGTTTCGGCGCGATCAGTTTCGGCACGCTGCCCGGAATCGCTTCCAGCCGCGGCTTCAAGGTGGCGCCGAGGTCGATGCGCGGGATCGAGCGGATCAGCCCCTGCGAATACGGATGGCGCGGGTGCGCGAACAGCTCCCGCACCGGCGCTTCTTCGACCACCTTGCCGGCATACATCACGACCACGCGCTGTGCCACTTCGGCGACCACGCCCATCGCATGGGTGATCAGCATCACTGCCATGCCCATCTCGGCCTTCAGCTCGGACAGCAGGTCGAGGATCTGCGCCTGGATCGTCACGTCCAGCGCCGTGGTCGGCTCATCGGCGATCAGCAGCTTCGGCGAGCAGGACAGCGCCATCGCGATCATCACGCGCTGGCGCATGCCGCCGGAGAACTGGTGCGGGTAGTCGTTGACGCGCCGCTCCGGTGTTGGAATGTGCACCTTGCGCAGCATCTGCACGGCGCGCTCCTTCGCGTCCTTCTTGCTCAGGTTTTCATGCAGGCGCAGGCCTTCGCCGATCTGCTCACCCACCGTGTAGACCGGGTTCAGCGAGGTCATCGGCTCCTGGAAGACGATGGCGATTTCCTTCATGCGGATGCGGCGCATCTCCTCGGCCGACAAGGGCACCAGGTCGCGGCCCTGCCACAGCACCTTGCCCTCGACGATGCGGCCGGGTGGCATTGGCAGCAGCTTCAGCACCGACATCGCGGTGACCGACTTGCCGCAGCCCGATTCGCCGACCACGCACACCGTTTCGCCGGCATTCACCGAGATGTCGACGCCGTCGACCGCATGCAACCAGCCGTCGTCGGTCTTGAAATGGGTCTTCAGACCCTGGATGTCGAGCAGGGCCATCAGAGCACGCGCCTGGGGTCGAGCGCGTCACGCAGCCCGT
>NZ_DATILJ010000073.1:0-4336 GCF_035476535.1 Aquabacterium sp. | reverse complement strand
CCCAGGGCCTGCGATTGGCGCACGTAGATGCACTCCATGTCGTTGGGCTTGACGCTGCGTACCACCTCCAGCAACTCGGCCTTGCCCGCCTGTTCAAGGGCTACCTCCAGTTCGAAGGTCATGTCAAAGTGGTCTTCGATCGGCCGCTTGTGGCGGCCGGTCACGAAAATCATCTCGCGCACGCCGGCCGCATAGGCTTCTTCGACCGCATACTGGATCAGCGGTTTATCGACCACCGGCAGCATTTCCTTGGGCTGGGCCTTGGTCGCTGGGAGGAATCGGGTTCCCAGGCCGGCCACGGGAAAGATCGCCTTCTTGATCAACATCTGCTTACATAGAATGAGGGTTGAGGATCGAATTCATTCTGGCACGTCCCGTGCTCAGGATGCACACGCTGGAGACCTCGTGAGCCGATGGATGTATTGATCGTCGAACCGCTGGACCCGGAGGTGATGCATTGGTTGGTCGCCCGCCATGCCGTGCGTTACGCCCCCGATCTGGCGCGCGATCCGCGGGCCTTCCGGCAGGCCTTGTACAACGTGCGGTCCCTGGTGCTGCCGCCTGCCGTGGCGCTGGATGCCGATGCGCTGCGCCACGCGCCGCTGCTGCGTGCGGTGGGGCGGGTGTCGGCGGGCGCCGAGAACATCGATGTCGATGCCTGCGCCCGCGCCGGTGTCGAAGTGGTGCGGCCCAGCAATGCCACCGCGGCGGCCGAGGCCGAGTTCATCATCGGCGCGCTGCTGCAGATGCTGCGGCGGGTGCCGGTGGTCAATGCCGAGGGCCTGCTGGTCGGGCGTGAACTGGGCGGCTCGACGGTCGGCCTGATCGGCATGACCCCCGCGGCGCGGCCGCTGGCACAGCTGCTCGGCGCCTTTGGCGCCCGCGTCGTCGGCTACGACCCGGCGGTGCATGCCACCGATGCACTGTGGCACCGCTGGAAGGTGGAGCCGGTGGGCCTGCGCGAGCTGATGGAGGAGAGCGAAGCGGTGAGCGTCATGCTCAGCTACTTCAGCCGTTATCACGGCCTGCTCGGCGAACGCTTTCTGCCCTTCTGCCGGCCGAACCAGGTGATGGTGAGCATTGCGCCGTCCAGCGTGTTCGATGAACCCTCGCTGGCCGAGGCTCTGGGCACCGGCCGCATGGCCGCCGCCTGGTTCGACAGCATGGAGCCCGGCATGCTGGAGCCCGGCCGGCCGCTGCACGACATCGACAACCTGCAGATCACGCCGCGCGTGGCCAGCACCACGCGTGAATCGCGTGTGCGCAGCGCCTGGGGTGTGGCGCGCCGCATCGACGAGTTGCTGTCTCAGCCCGCCGCGCGGCCCGAGTTCAGGTCGGCGGATCCGTCAGACGAGCCGCTTGATCTTGCAGCCGGCGGAGCGTCTGCCTGAAGTCGGCGACACGCTGACGCATCTGCTCGACCACCGCCGGCTTCGCACGCGCGACGAAGTTGTCGTTGCCCAGTTGTGCATCGGCCTTGACGATCTCGCCTTCCAGCCGCGCCACCTCCTTGGCGATGCGCGCGCGCTCGGCGGCGATGTCGATCTCCACGTGCAGCGCCAGCCGCAAGTCGCCGACCACTGCCACCGGTGACATCCCGCTGGCCTGCGCAAAGGCCGCCTCGTCGGTGAACAGCTTCACCTCGGCCAGCTTGGCCAGCGCCTTCAGCTGCGGCCCCGCCTGTTCGATGAAGGCGGCATCGCCGATGGCATACAGCGGCTTGCGATCCCCCGGCGACAGGTTCATCTCGCTGCGCAGGCTGCGCACCGCGGCGACCACCGATTTCAGCTGCGCCATCCAGACATCGGCGGCGGCATCGATCTTCTCCAGCTGGGCCTGCGGATAGGCGGCCGTGACCACCGTGTCGGTGTCCTTGCGGCCGGCCACCGGCGCCACGGTGTTCCAGAGTTCGGCGGTGATGAACGGCGTGATCGGGTGCAGCAGGCGCAGCACGGTTTCCAGCACGCGGATCAGTGTGCGACGCGTGGCGCGCTGCTCCGCTTCGGTCCCATTGGCGATCTGCACCTTGGCGATTTCCAGATACCAGTCGCAGTACTCGTCCCAGACGAACTGGTAGATCGCGTTGGCCACGTTGTCGAGCCGATAACCCGCAAAACCCTCGGCCACCGCGGCTTCGACACGTTGCAGCTCGCCGCTGATCCAGCGGTCGGCCGGCGAGAAGCGCATGTAGCCATGGAACGGGCCACCAGGCGCACACTCGGCCTTGCTGTGTTCCTTCAGCCCGCAGTCCTGGCCTTCGCAGTTCATCAACACGAAGCGCGTGGCGTTCCAGAGCTTGTTGCAGAAGTTGCGGTAGCCCTCGCAGCGCTTCGAATCGAAGTTGATGCTGCGGCCCAGCGTGGCCATCGCGGCAAAAGTGAAGCGCAGCGCATCGGCGCCGTAGCCCGGAATGCCTTCGGGAAATTCTTTCTCGGTGGCCTTGCGCACCTTGGGCGCGGTCTCGGGCTTGCGCAGGCCGGTGCTGCGCTTGTCCAGCAGCGGGGCCAGTTCGATGCCGTCGATCAGGTCCACCGGGTCCAGCACATTGCCTTCGCTCTTGCTCATCTTGTGGCCGTGGGCATCGAGCACCAGGCCGTGGATGTAGACATGGCGGAATGGCACCTGCCCGGTGAAGTGCTTGGTCATCATGATCATCCGGGCGACCCAGAAGAAGATGATGTCGTAGCCGGTGACCAGTACGCTGCTCGGCAGGAACAGGTCCTGCTCGATCGTCTTCTCGGGCCAGCCGAGCGTCGAGAACGGCACCAGCGCCGATGAGTACCAGGTGTCCAGCACGTCTTCGTCGCGCGTCAACGCGCCGCTGTAGCCGGCCGCCGCGGCCTTGCTGCGCGCCTCGGCTTCGCTGCGTGCGACGAACAGTTCGCCGTTCGTGCCATACCAGGCCGGGATCTGGTGGCCCCACCAGAGCTGGCGGCTGATGCACCAGTCCTGGATGTTCTTCATCCACTGGTTGTAGGTGTTGACCCACTGCTCGGGCACGAACTTCACTTCGCCCGACGCGACCACGTCGATCGCCTTCTGCGCGATGCTCTGGCCGTCCGCGCCTGGCCTGCTCATCGCGACGAACCACTGGTCGGTCAGCATCGGCTCGATGACCTGGCCGGTGCGCGCGCAGCGCGGCACCATCAGCTTGTGCTTCTTGGTCTCGACCAGCAGGCCTTCGGCATCGAGCTGCTCGACGATCTTCTTGCGTGCGACAAAGCGGTCCAGCCCACGATAGGCCCCCGGCGCCTCATCGTTCAGCTTGGCTTCGAGCGTGAAGATCGTGATCATCGGCAGGCCATGGCGCTGGCCGACCGCATAGTCGTTGGTGTCGTGCGCCGGCGTGACCTTCACGACGCCGGTGCCGAAGGCCTTGTCGACATACTCGTCGGCGATCACCGGGATCAGCCGGTTGGCGATCGGCAGGCGTACCTGCTGGCCAATCAAGTGGGCGTAGCGTTCATCCTCCGGATGCACCATCACCGCGGTGTCGCCGAGCATGGTTTCGGGCCGCGTCGTCGCGACGACCAACTCGCCTGAGCCATCGGCCAAGGGGTAGCGGATGTGCCAGAGGAACCCGTCTTCCTCTTCGCTCTCGACCTCCAGGTCGGACACCGCGGATTTCAGCACCGGGTCCCAGCTCACCAGGCGTTTGCCGCGGTAGATCAAGCCTTCTTCGAACAGCCGCACGAAGGTGTCGGTGACGACGGTCGAGAGCTTCTCGTCCATCGTGAAGTACTCGTGGCCCCAGCTGACGCTGGCACCCATGCGCCGCATCTGCCGCGTGATCGTCGCGCCCGATGTCGCTTTCCAGTCCCACACCTGCTTCAGGAAGGCGGCGCGGCCCAGGTCATGGCGCGACAGCCCGGCATCCTGCAATTGGCGCTCGACGACGATCTGCGTCGCGATGCCGGCATGGTCGGTGCCCGGCACCCACAGCGTGTTGAATCCGCGCATGCGGTGGTAGCGCGTCAACGAGTCCATGATCGTCTGGTTGAACGCATGGCCCATGTGCAGCGTGCCGGTGACGTTCGGCGGCGGCAGCTGGATCGAGAACGAGGGCTTGGCCGGGTCCAGCGTCGGCTCGTACAGCCCTGACTGCTCCCACAACGGGCCCCAATGGGCTTCGATGGCGGCGGGCTCGAATGACTTGGGCGTATCGGACATGGCGGCGACAGGTGGTCGGCTTGCCGGCGCAAAAGGCCGGCAGGCGAGGGCGATCAAGGGGATCGCAGATTGTAGGTGTCGCCGACCGCACCAATGAAAACGGGCGCCCGCGGGCGCCCGTTCAGGGGCAGGCAGCGCTTACAACGATATTTTGAACTGCGCGCCC
>NZ_DATILJ010000072.1:0-2812 GCF_035476535.1 Aquabacterium sp. | reverse complement strand
CGCGTGCTGATCGCCAACTCCAACCTGGTGCCCAAGTGGGCGAACTGGGAACACTTCAATGAGCTCGACCGCAAGGGCCTGTTCATGTACGGCCAGATGACTGCCGGCAGCTGGATCTACATCGGCAGCCAGGGCATCGTGCAAGGCACCTTCGAGACCTTTGTCGAAGCCGGCCGCCAGCACTACAACAACAGCCTGGCCGGCAAGTGGATCCTGACCGCGGGCCTGGGCGGCATGGGCGGCGCGCAGCCGCTGGCCGCAACATTGGCCGGTGCCGTGTCGCTCAACATCGAGTGCCAGCAAAGCAGCATCGACTTTCGCCTGCGCACGCGCTATGTGGACAAGCAGGCCAAGGACATCGACGACGCGCTGGCGCTGATCAAGCACCACTGCGACAGGAAGGAAGCTGTTTCCATCGCCCTGCTGGGCAACGCCGCCGACGTGCTGCCCGAGCTGGTCAAGCGCGTGAAATCGGGTCAGGCCGGTGGCATCAGGCCCGACCTGGTGACCGACCAGACCTCGGCCCACGACCTGATCAACGGCTACCTGCCCAGTGGCTGGAGCGTGGCGCAATGGCAGGCCGCACAGAAGAACCCCGAGCAGCACGCCCAGCTCACGGCTGCGGCGGCCCGCAGCTGCGCCGTGCATGTGCAGGCCATGCTCGACTTCCAGGCCATGGGCATTCCCACGGTCGACTACGGCAACAACATCCGCCAGGTTGCGTTCGACGAGGGCGTGAAGAACGCCTTCGATTTCCCCGGCTTCGTGCCCGCCTACATCCGCCCGCTGTTCTGCGAAGGCAAGGGCCCGTTCCGCTGGGTGGCGCTCTCGGGCGACCCGGAAGACATCTACAAGACCGACGCCAAGATCAAGGAACTGTTCCCCGAGAACAAGCACACGCACCGCTGGCTGGACATGGCACGCGAGCGCATCAGCTTCCAGGGCCTGCCCGCACGCATCTGCTGGCTCGGCCTGGGTGAGCGCCACCTGGCGGGCCTGGCCTTCAACGAAATGGTGAAGAACGGCGAACTCAAGGCGCCGATCGTGATCGGCCGCGACCACCTGGACACCGGCTCGGTGGCCAGCCCGAACCGCGAAACCGAATCCATGAAGGACGGCACCGACGCTGTCTCCGACTGGCCGCTGCTCAACGCCCTGCTGAATACCGCCGGCGGCGCCACCTGGGTCAGCCTGCACCACGGCGGCGGCGTCGGCATGGGCTACTCGCAGCATGCCGGCATGGTCATCGTGGCCGACGGCACCGATGCCGCCGCCGAGCGGCTGGCACGCGTGCTGGTCAACGACAGCGGCTCTGGCGTGATGCGCCACGCGGATGCGGGCTACGACATCGCGGTCGCGACCGCGAAGAAGCAAGGCTTGAAGCTGCCCATGGTCAAGTAAGCCGTCGCCGCATTGCAGCGTTTCGCCAGCATGACCACAGCAAGCTACCCCAGCGCCGATGGCGTCTGGGACCATCTGCGCCTGATGCCCGATGCACAGGCCGATGCCGGCCAACTCGCCGCGGATGCCGCGGACGCCGAGGCCGCGATCGTCGTGGCGCAGGGCCGGATCCGTTGGATCGGCGAACGCAGCGCGCTGCCGGCCGAATTCGCCGCACTGCCGCGCTTCGACGGAAACGGTGCGCTGGTGACGCCCGGCCTCGTCGATTGCCACACCCACCTGGTCTACGGCGGCCAGCGTGCCAACGAGTTCGCCATGCGGCTTGCCGGCGCGAGCTACGAAGAGGTAGCCAAGGCCGGCGGAGGCATCGTCTCCAGCGTGCGCGCCACCCGCGAGGCGAGTGAAGACTATCTGTTCGTCAGCGCGGCGCAAAGGCTCGAATGCCTGCTGGCCGAAGGCGTCTGCGCCATCGAGATCAAGTCCGGTTATGGCCTTGCGCTGGAACACGAACGCAAGCAACTGCGCGTGGCACGGCGCCTGGGCGAAGCCTATGGCGTCACCGTGCGCACCACGTTTCTTGGCGCGCACGCGCTGCCGCCCGAGTACGCGGGCCGCAGCCAGGACTACACCGATCTGGTGTGCCAGCAGATGCTGCCTGCGCTCGCCGCCGAAGGGCTGGTCGATGCGGTGGATGTGTTCTGCGAGCGCATCGCGTTTTCGCTGGCCGAGACCGAGCAGGTATTTCGGGCCGCGCAGGCCCTGGGCCTGCCGCTGAAGTTGCATGCCGAGCAGCTCTCCGACATGGGCGGCGCGGCGTTGGCGGCGCGCTATGGCGCGCTGTCGTGCGACCACATCGAGCATCTGTCGCAAGCCGGCATCGACGCCATGCGCGCGGCCGGCAGCGTGGCCGTGCTGTTGCCCGGCGCCTACTACACACTGCGCGACACGCACCTGCCGCCGATCGCGGCGCTGCGCGCGGCCGGCGTGCCGATGGCGGTATCGACCGACCACAACCCAGGCACATCGCCCGCATTGAGCTTGCTGCTGATGGCCAACATGGCCTGCACGCTGTTCCGCCTGACCGTGCCCGAGGCCCTGGCCGGCATCACCCGGCACGCGGCGCGCGCGCTGGGCCTGCAGGACACCCATGGCACGCTGGGAGTGGGCCGGCCGGCGAACTTCGTGTTGTGGAACGTGCAGGACGCGGCCGAACTCGCCTACTGGTTCGGCCAGCGGCCAGTGCGCAGCATCGTGCGCCAGGGCCGCATCGCCGCATCGCCCTGACACCACTTCAGGCGCAGCCCCGTGCAGCACTCCGCACCGCCTTCCCCCGTCTTCCGTGGCTGGTCCATGGTGGCCGCCACGCACCTGCTGTTCGCGTTGATCTTCGGCGCGATGTACGCGTTCGGGG
>NZ_DATILJ010000071.1:0-33721 GCF_035476535.1 Aquabacterium sp. | reverse complement strand
GCCCGCCACCAGCTGGCCGATCTCACCCGAACGTTCGACATTCGCGCGCACCTCCGCCAGGCTCGCGGGCGAGCCGTCGTAGCTGTCGCCCATCACCGTGTTGCCGTCCAGGCCTTCTTCGGTCACCGCGACCCAGCGCGTGTTGCTGGTCCACAGCGACTTCATGAACGGCCGGTCCACCCCCGGCAGCAGGAAGATCTCGTCGTTGAGCTTCTGCAGCGTATCGAGGTAGGTCTTGTCGAAGATCGACTCACCGGTCGTCTCCACCGCGATGCGCATCGCGTTGCCCTGCCCCGCCAGGTTGGCCTTGTTGGCCAGGTAGTTGACGATATAGGCATGCGTGGTGGGGATGGTCTTCTCGAAGCTGGCGTTCAACCGCAGGCTGAAGGCTTGCCAGCCCAGCAGCAAGGTGATGACCAGGCAGATCGCCATCACCCAGGGGCGGTGGTTGAAAAACGCGCGCTCGGCCAGCGAGCCCGACCGGGTGTCGAAATCAGCGAGGCGGGCGACGACGGGTTGGGCGTCGAGGGATGTGTCGGCGTGCATGGGGGCAGTTCAGGAGTGCAAAGAGTCAGGGGGCAGGTTGGCGGCGCGTGCCGCGCAGGCTGGCCAGTACCAGCTGGCCGTCGGCCTGCGCAAGACCAGCGGCCGGCACGGGCTCGGCCGTTCTCGGCAGCTTCTTGAAGCTCTTGCCGTCGTCGCGGCTGAGCAGCACCTCGCCGCTCTGGCTGAGCAGGGCCAGCGCGTCGCCGTCGAGCAGCGCGGCGGCGCTCATCGACACCGTCACGCCGGTCTCGAGCTTGTCCCAGCTCGCGCCCTGGTCGGCCGAGCGCAGCGCGTTGCCGCGCAGGCCGTAGGCGATCAGCGCGCCGCTGCGCGTGGCCAGCAGGCCGAAGAAGCTGCCCTTGTAGGGCGAGGCCAGGACCGTGAAGCCGTCCCCGCTGTCGTTCGACTTCAGCAGCAGGCCCTGCTCCCCGGCGATGAAGGCATGGCCACCGGCCACCCGAACGCCGTACAGGTGCAGGTTCTTCGGGTTGGGCAAGGCCAGCGGCGTCCAGCGCTTGCCGCCGTCGCGTGTTTCGAAGGCCAGGCTGTAAGCGCCGACCGCATAACCGCGTTGCGCGTCGACGAACTCCAGGTCGAAGAAGGGCTTGTCGGGCCCCTCCTCGACGATGCGGCGTGCCGCCTTTTGCGCACGCTCATCCTGGCCGGTAGCAGCGGCGGCGATCGCCTGCGCAGCCTTCAAGCCGTCGAGCTGCAGCGTCCAGCTCTCGCCGCCGTCGTCGCTGCTCAGGATCACGCCGAGGTGACCTGCTGCCCAACCCTTCTTGGCATCAACGAAACGCACCGTCGTCAGCGTGGCCTGCACCGGCACCTTGGCCTGGCGCCACGTGGCGCCGGCGTCGTCCGACAGCAGCACGGTGCCACGCTCACCGACGGCCACCAGCCGCGCGCCGGCACGCGTCACGGCCAGCGTTGCCGCATTCAGCGCCTTCGGGCTGTGCAGCGCCGGCTCGCTCAGCGCGGCCGGCGGCGCATCGGCCTGCGCGGCGCCGACCGATGCGGCGGCCAGCGCGGCCGCCAGCGCCACCGGTCCGATCCAGCGGCCGCCGCGGAACCGGCGCGGCGAAGCCATTGCCAGGGGGGTCACCTTGTGCCCTCGTTGGCCAGTTCCTCGGGGCTGAAGAAGCTGCGCGGCAGCGGCGGCACCGCCTTGTACTGGCTGGACAGCTCGTTGGACGCCATGTTCAGGTAGTAGGCGCCGGTCTGCAGGTCGTAGCCGCCCCACAGCATGCTGCCGACCACCGCGGGCAGGTCGGGCGCCAGCAGCAGTAGCGTGTAATTGGTGCGCCACAGTTCACCCTTGGCATCCCAGCCGTCGAACAGGATGATCTGCCAGCTGTCCTCGTCGATGTAGTACTTGCGCTTGGGCACCACATGGCGCTTGCCGGCGGCCAGCGTTGCTTCCACCTCCCACACGCGGTGCAGCTCCCAGCGCACCTGCGCCGGGTTCAGCGTGTTCGGCGTCACCAGGTCGGCCACCTTGGCAGCGGCGGCGCGGTTGTTGTTGTACGGGATGTACATCTCCTTCTTGCCGACCAGCTTCAGCTCATGCTTGTCGATCGGGCCGAACAGGTTGAAGGCCTCGTCGAACAGGCCGATGCCCGAGGTCACCGAATCCGGCGTGTCGTAGGCCACCGAAGGCGCCTTGCGCACGCGGCGCTGGCCCACCAGGTATTGCCACAGGCCGCGCGGGTTGGTCGCGTTCAGGTTGTCGTGCGCGAGGATGGCCTCGCCGGCCTTGGAGCCGGGTTCCGTGACCGCGAACTTGCCGAGCTGGTAGTAGCCGTCGAACTTCTCCAGGCTGCCTTCGGGGTCGTAGTACTGCTTGCGGAAGCTCTGCACGCCGCCGGAGGCCATCGCGCGCTTGCCGTCGGCCGTGACCACCCACACCCGCACCGGTGCCTGGATGTAGGTGCCGGTCCAGGCCAGGCGGTGGTTCTGAATCACCTCGTAGCCGTCCTTGGGAATCGGGAACGGCGTGCCGCCATACGCGCCTTCGGTGCCCTGGCCGCCATCGGCCAGCTTGGCGCGGGTGGCGTTCTTGAAGGTGTTGTCATAAACCCATTGCGGAGCGGCCGCGGTACGGTGCGTCGGGTAGACGTCGATGCGGTACTCGGGGTACTTCTTCAGCAGTGCCTTCGTGCCGTCGCTCAGCCGCGCGGCATGCTGGTCCATGTTCTTCGCGGTGATAGCCAGCAGCGGCTTCTCGCCGGCAAAGGGGTCGGGCCGGGCGTCGCCGGCCTTGTAGCCGGCCGGTGCCTTGGTCATGCCGCCGTCCCAGGCCGGAATGCTGCCGTCCTTGTTGGCGGCACGCTCGGCGCCCAGCGGGGTCAGCGTGGTCTTGAGCTTGGCGGCTTCTTCGGCCGTCACGGCGGCGCCGGCCGCCAGCGGAACACACACGGCGGCGCAGGCCGCGGCGAGGAAAGTGAATTTCATGTCGGACTCCGGAGAGGTCAGAAAGTGCGCGAAACGTTGAACGCGAGGTAGGCGCGGTCACGCAGCGATTGGGCGTAGGTCAGCTGGCGCGGCGAGCCGGTGCCGGCGACGAAGTTTTCGGTGAAGGTCTTCTCCTTGCCGAAGTAGTCGTTGTACGAGAGCGCGACGTTCCAGTCGTTCTGGTACTTGCCCTTGATGCCGATGCTGTAGTCGCCGGCCCGCGAAGCGCCACCGGCGAAGTTGAAGATCGACGACGAACGGCCGCCGAAGTTGTAGCCCACGCCGATGGGCACCGACAGGTCCAGGCCTGGCAGCACCTGGAAGTACTGCGGCTCGAAGATCATGCGGAAGGCGAAGGCGCCCTGGGTGGTGTTGGGGTCCAGCCCACCGAGGCCGACGCTCGTGCCGTTGGGCCCGATGGCGAAGATGTCGCGCGTGATCTTCAGCCGCCGGTTGTAGGCCAGCTCGCTGACGATGGCGCCGCCCTGCCACAGCGCATTGGGCTGCAGCACGTAGATGCCGGAGACCTGCAAGTGCGCGGTGTTGCCGACCGCATAACACGGCGTGGCGCTGCTGGTGTCGCAGGCCAGGATCGGCCCCAGGCCCAGCACCGCGGGGTCGCTGGTCAGCGGTGCGTTGTGGCGCACCGAGCCTTCCACCGCCCAGTTCAGCTGGCCCACCGACGAGGTGACGCTGGCGCCCACCGTGCGGATGTTGCTGGCATAGACCAGGTGCACGTTGCCGTTGACGAAATCGAACACCGGCACGGCGGGCGTCTTGTCGTGGTATTGCGCGGCATACAGGCCGAACTCGAACTCGCTGCCGGTCGGGCTCCAGCGCAGCTGCACGCCGCCCTGGCCGCTGTTCTTCGGCCGCATGTCCTTGCTCTTGTCGTAGCTCAGCAGGATCGGGCTGCCGTCGGGTGCCTGGCCGAAGTTGACGGTGCCGGTGCCCACGTAGTCCTGGTTCGAGAAATAGCTGCCGACGCCCGGAATCTTGCTCGGGCGCCACTTCAGCTGGTAGTAGGCGCCGACCGACAGGCCTTCGGCCAGCTGCAGCGAGCCCGAGACCTGCTCCACCGGCAGCAGCACTTCCTTGAACTGCCAGCCCGGCACCGAGAGGATCTTGGCCACGTCCACCGGCCCCTGTGCATTGGCAATGCCGTTCTGGCCGAAGAACAGGCTCTCACCCCATTGCAGCGTGTGCTTGCCCAGGCGCAGCGTGCCCTTCATGCCGCCGATGTCACCCTTGACATACACGAAGGCATCCAGGATCTCGCCGCTGCGGCCATGCTGGCGCCGCGTGTCGGGCAGGAACTCGTTGGCCGCCTGGCCGGACTGGTTGTTCGAAGTCGAGACCACCGGCCCCAGCGCCTGGCCGCCGGCCAGCAGCGGCGTGCCGGCGTAGTCGCTGCGACCGAGGTAGACGCCGTCGTGCCAGGCGGTGGCGCTCAGGCGGCCGCCGAAGTTTTTCGCCGTGATGTCCAGCTCGCTCAGCAAGTCGAAGCGGCGCGAGATCAGGCCCTTGTTGAAGTTGTGGTCGCCGTCGTCCTCGTTGACGATGCCGGGGTCGGCCGCGACATCCAGCTTGGTCAGGTTCTGGGACGGGTTCTTCAGGCGATAGGCGGCACTGAACTTCGGCGTCAGATCGAGCCGGATCTTCAGGTCCGGATCACCGGTACCGATGTCGAAAGCGTGGGCGGCGGGCAGCGCGAGGGCTGCCGCCACCGCCAGTGCGTGGCGGTGTGGGCGCATGGATGTCTCCTGTCGTGGGTGTTGTGGTTTGGACGCTGCTGTCAGGCGCTAGAGATAAGTCGACGCCAATCCGCCGTCGACCGGCAGGTTGATGCCGCTGACCCAGCGCGCCGCGTCCGAGCAGAGGAAGGCGATCACCGGCGCCACTTCGTCGGCCAGTGCCGGGCGCTTCATGCGGTGGGCATCGGCGGCGACGCGGTCCTGGCCGAGCATGCTGACGAAGTCGCCGAGGATGGGCGTGAACACCGGGCCGGGCGCGACGCAATTCATGCGCACGCCGGTCTCCAGGAACCACTTCTGCGATTGCGTGGTGCTCCAGACGATCAGCGCTTCCTTGAAGTATTGGTAGCAGGTCTCCTGCGGCACCGGGTTCTTGGCCAGCCAGGCCAGGCCGGCCTCGAAGTTGCCGGTGGCCGCCAGCGCCTTGTGCTGGGCCACGCGCTGCGGCCATTCGGCACCGAGGATCGACGAGATGTTGACGATGCTGCCCCCCGCCGGCAGGCGGTCGACCAGGCGCTGGCACAGGTGGCGCAGGCCCAGGTAGTTGACGCGGCCGACCAGGTCGACCGGCGCGGTGCCCGGCACGCCGGCGACATTGCACAGCGCATCAATGCGCGCCGGCAACTGCTTGACCGCGGCGTCGATGGTCGACTGCTCCGACAGGTCGGCCTTGATGAAGCCGTCCAGCGTCAGCATCGGCTCGTTGCGGTCGACGCCGATCACGCTGGCGCCGGCAAAGCGCAGCAGGCGCGCGGTTTCGGCACCGATGCCCGAGCTGACGCCGGTGATGACGATGGTCTTGCCTTGGAAATTCATGCGGTGGTCCTTGGTGCAGATTCAGAAAGGAAACTGAGGCGGTGTGTCCTTGACGGTCAGCCACTGCCAGGTGGTGAAGGTCTCCCAGTCGCCGGGGCCGCCGTGCGAGCTGCCGTTGCCGGCGATGCCGGGGCCGCCGAAGGGATTGACGGCGTCGTCGTTGATCGTCTGGTCGTTGACATGGACCATGCCGGCGCGCAGGCGCTGGGCCACGGCCATCGCGCGGCCGACCGAGCGGGAAATGACTGCTGCTGCCAGGCCGCCGCGGCTGTTGTTGGCGATGGCCACCGCCTCGTCGTCGGTCTTGAAGGTGGCCAGGTTCAGCACCGGGCCGAAGACCTCGTCGTCGAAGCAGCGCATGCCGGGCTTCACGTCGCCGAGCACGGTGGGCTTGTAGAACAGGCCGTCGTACGTGCCACCGGCCAGCAGCTTGGCGCCGGCCTTGACGCTGTCCTGCACGACCGCATGCACGCGGTCGCGCTGGCGGGCGTCGATCAAGGGGCCGAGTGCCACCTGGCCGGTTGCGCCATTGCCCACCGGCAGGTGCGTGGCCTTGGCCACCAGGCGTTCGGTGATCGCGTCGGCGATCGATTCCTGCACCAGTACGCGGTTGCTGGCCATGCAGATCTGGCCCTGGTGCAGCCAGGCGCCCCAGGCGGCGTTGCTGGCGGCGAGATCGAGGTCGGCATCGTCGAGGATGATCAGGCTGTTGCTGCCGCCCAGCTCCAGCGAAACTTTCTTCAGCTGCTGGCCGGCCAGTTCGCCGATGCGCCGGCCCACCGCCGCCGAACCGGTGAACGAGATCATCGACACCTGGGGTTCGGTGACCAGCGCTTCGCCGACATCGGCGCCGCCGGGCAGCACATGCAGCACACCCGACGGCAGGCCGGCTTCTTCGAACATCTGCGCGATCAGGTAGCCACCACTGACGGGCGTGCGCGCATCGGGCTTGATGATCACGGCATTGCCGACCGCCAGCGCCGAAGCCACCACACGCAAGGTCAGGATCAACGGAAAGTTGAACGGCGAGATCACGCCGATCACGCCATGCGGCACGCGCCGCGCAATGCTCATGCGGCCCGGCGTGCTGGGCAGCACCTGGCCTTGGGCCTGCATCGGCATGCCGGCGGCCAGCTGGCAGAAGGCCACGGCTTCGCGCACCTCATGCTGGCCCTTGGGCAGGATGGCGCCGGTTTCGCGGGTGATGAAGAGCGCCAGTTCGTCGAAGTGCTGCTGCAGCAAGGTGGCCGCGCGCAGGAACACCGCGGCGCGTTCACGCGGCGCCATCGCGGCCCAGGCCGGCTGAGCAGCGGCGGCACCCGCGGCGGCGCTGGCCACATCCGCCGGCACCGCGCGGCCGGTGCGCGCCAGCTCCTGGCCGGTGGCCGGCTCGATCACGTCGGCGGCGACCATCGCGGCACGCCAGCCGTTGCTGTAGAGGTGCTCGCGCCACAGGGCGGGCTTCAGGAAAGTGGGGGTGGTCACGTCGGGCTTCTCCTGTCAGAAAGAACGTTAGGTCCGGTGGGCCGCGAGGCGAAGGTGGCTCGCCGCGGCTGTTGGGCTCACCTTGCGCAACAGCCGTGCCGCAGGTGCCGCCGGCGCGCTGATTGCGGCGGCGCACCATGGCGCCGGCGAGGCTCTACGCCAGAGGTGGCGCAGGGACCGCTCTCAGGACTTTCCCGGGGTAGCTTTGTTGCGCCGCAGCAGGCGCAAAAAGCCGGCCACAGCCGGGCCGGCTGTTGCTTATATAAGCAATTTCAGCCGTGACTTCCTGGAACAGGTTTCACCAAATAAGCATCAGCAAAGCGCTGGCGGCGTCGGAAACGGCTAGGCGCGACCGCCTTCGATGAGGCGCAGCGCCACCTGGACGTTGTTGCGCCCCGCGCCCTTGGCCTGGTAGAGCATCACGTCAGCCTGCTTGACGAGTGCGTCGACGCTGGTGGCGTCCCCCTGGTAGAAGGCCAGACCGATGCTGGTGGTGACATCGATCGTCTGCTGGTTCATCTTGAACGGCGTGCTCATGGCCTTGACGATCTTGTTGGCGACGATGGCCGCCACCTCGGGTGTCGGCAGGCCTTCCATGATCACCGTGAACTCATCGCCGCCCAGCCGGGCCACGGTGTCGGTCGAACGCAAGGTTTGCGACAACCTGCGCGCAAATGCCAGCAGCAGCGCGTCGCCCACGTTGTGCCCGAACTGATCATTGATTCGCTTGAAGCGGTCGATGTCCAGGTACATGAGCGCCATCAGCGCGCCCGTGGCGCGGCAGCGCTGCATCGCCGCTGCCAGGCGCAACTCGAAGCCGGCGCGGTTGACCAGGCCGGTGAGCGGGTCGGCGCGGGCCAGTTCGATCAGCCGCTTTTCTTCGAGCTTCTGGCGCGTGATGTCGCTGATCACCGCGTGGAAGCCGAGCACCGTGCTGCCGTCGACCGCGCGCTGCGGGATGTAGTGGGCCTCGTAGCAGACATAGCTGTCGCCGCTGCTCATCTCACTCTGGAACGTGACCGGCTTTCCACTCAACGCGCTGCGAATGTGCGGTTCAACCGAGGTGTACGCGGCCTCGCCCAACAGGGCGCGCACGGTCTGGCCCTGGATGTCCTCACGCGGTTTGCCGAAGCCGCGCTCGTACGCCAGATTGTTGAATCGGTAGCGTTCGTCGGCGTCGATGTAGGCCACGCGCATCGGCAGCGCATCGGCCATCGTGCGCAGGCGCGCCTCGCTCTCCTGCAAGGCGCGCTGCGCTTCGCGGTAGGAGCTGACATCGCTGATCAGGGTGTACAGGCCGACGACATCGTCCTGCCCGTTGCGGTCCGGCACGACGGTGACATGCACATGGCGCCGATCCCCGTGGCGCACCATGTCGCGGTCGTAGGCCAGCGCCTGACCTGCCAGGGCCGCCCGCAGTCGGGGCTCGATCTCCGCCCAGGCCGGCTCGCCATAGAAGTCCTGCACGCTGTCCCCGATCTGCGGTGCCGCTTCGCTGCCGAACCACTGCTGGTAGGTGCGGTTGACGAACCGAAAGCGCAGGTCCCGGTCGAGGCAGGAGATCAGCACCGGCAGGTTGTCGGTCACCATGCGCAGGCGATGCTCGCTGTCGCGCAGCGCTTGCTCGGCTGCCTTGGCGGCGGTGATGTCCTGGATCGCCGCCACCAGGCGAACGGGCTTGCCGTCCTGAAACTCGGCTTCGCCCTGAGTGCGAACCCAGATCTGACGACCGGTGGCCGTCATCAGGGGCACTTCCAGGTTCCAAGGCTCGCCCCGCTCGATCCCCTTCAGGACGGCCGCTTCGATGCCCGAACGAATCTCCGGCGCGTAGAACGCGATGGCAGTCTCCATCGTCGGCGCGTAGTCAGGCCCGACCTCGTGGATGTGTCGCGTCTCCTCGGTCCAGGTGTGCTTGCCCGTCACCAGGTCGATCTCCCAGCCGCCGACGCCGGCCACCCGACCCATGCGGGCAAGGCTTTGCTCGCTGGCGACCAGTTGCTTGAGCACCGGCCTCACCTGGCTGTGCTGGGCATAGATGGCCAGCGCGACGATGCCGACCAGCGCCAGCGCCAGCACATTCAGGCGCGAGCGCAGCGGTGCGTAGAGCGTGTCGACATCGGTCTTGACCGCCAAGCCGAGACCGAAATCCTTGATCGGCGTGAAGGCCGAGACGACGTTGATGCCGCGCGGGTCCTTGATGAAGAGCACGCCGCGCTCGCCGCGCAGAGCCCGGGTGACAGGCAGGCCAGGATTGCCGGCCGCATCGAACATCGGGGTTTCGAAGCCCGAAGGGCGAAGCCGGTTCGGCGCGCAGATCGCCTTGTCATTCTGCCGACCGCAGATCGCAACATCGGATGTGGCACTGGAGGCGCGCACGTCGGCCAGCAAGCGATCGAAGAGCGGCATGCGCTGTTCGGTGAGCACCCGTCCCACCGAACGCCCGTCGACGACGACATCGGTTTCGGCGACGAGCAGGTAGCCGTCTTTCCAGGCCAGCAAGGTCGACTGGCCGGCATTCGCCAGATGCTGAATGACGGTCCCCTGCGCGGACGTCATCGAGCCTGCCTGGGCCACGCGCTCGCCGCTCGCGGCGTAGATGTGCACGCCCGTCAGGTCGGCGGTCAGGAAACTGTCGGCAACCCGCTGCAGGAAGTCCTTGGCCGGCGCGTCGTCGGGCGCCTTGCTCAGCTTGTCCAGGGCCTGGCGGGCGGCCGGCCGATTGGCAACGGTCCTCGGGAACCACAGGCTCACCTCGATGGTGTGGGCCAGCGAGGTGGCGTTCGTCGTGGCGGTGAGCAGCATGTTCTTTGACACCGACTGCTCGAAGGTATCGCGCATCAGCGCGAAACTTGCGACACCGCCCGCCAACGCGACGAGCGTGATGATGGCGAGCGAGCGGCGTTTGATGCGCCGCTCGCTCTTGTGCAAGGCCTTGGGATCGAAGGCCTGCGACGCGTCGTGCAGCAGCCACAGACCGGTGCCGACGACGGTGATGCCGAACGCGGTGACCGGCAGCATCCGGTTGAAGCTCGCCAGCCGGTACAGCGTTTCCAGGTCCACGAAGTAGCCGACCAGGCCACTCAGGCCGATCATGAAAACCGCCAGAACCAGCGCCAGGAAGCCGAGTTGACCGGCCCGTGTGGGGCGCCGTGCGCGCAAGCCGAAAGCGATGCCGCTCAGCAGGAACGCCAAGCTGGCGTTCGGCGACATGCGCCCGGGGTACGGATTGGCGGCCGTGGGAACGGTGCCGGCCCGGACAAAGTCGATCCCCAGTGCGATCCCCGTGGCGCTTTCGAACAGATAGGCCACGGGAAACGCGATCAGCGCGGCGATGCACATCGCTGACAGTCGAGCGAGCCAGGGGGCCGCCCCGGGTGGCCGCGAGGCATTGAAAAAGCAGAGGCCTGCAGCGACGAACAGCATCGGGGTCACGATGCCGACGAGCTCGGCACCCGGGATGAGACCGGTGATGGCGTCTACCTGGAACACCCAGTGCAGCACCATGACGGCGCCGAGCAGCCCGACCAGGAGGCCGGCAACCCGTGGCGCTGCAGGGGCGGTCGTTTGCATGAAGGGATCCGGGTGAGTTCTTGTCGCCGGTCGAACGCGGCAACAGGCACCAGCACCGGACGATCGAACACGCAGCGCGAAGCGTACATCCCCAAAAGGAGGGGCGAAAGGCTTGACAAGTGCCACCCGTCGTGCGCTACCGGTCTGGCACGATCTTCGCGAAGCGGCGTGTTGACGAGCGCCGATGCGATCACAACAGCGCGCGGTATCCGGGCCGCTGCCGATTGCTTAAATGAGCGATTGCCAGGCAGACTGCCGGGCCCGCCCTTCATCAAATGAGCGATAGCGCCGCATGGCCAAACAAACACGCATCTCGCTGGCCGAGATGGCCCGCCAGAGCGGCACGATGCTGCGCCGCGGCGACAGCGCCCACTTCGACCCCGCGCTCGGCCTGCAGCCGACGCTGGCGGACCTGACCGAATCGCTGTTCTTCTCGCCTGGTGACGGTCGCATCTGGCTCAACGACCAACGCATGCTGCTGTGGCACAGCTCGGCCATGGGCCACCTGCGCCGCGAGCTGATCGACACCCTCGGCATGGCGCGCGCGCGCGGCCTGCTCACGCGGGCCGGCTACGTGTCGGGCGCGCGGGATGCGCAACTGGTGCGCGAGCGCTGGCCGAACAGCGATGCCGCCGCGGTATTCATGGCCGGCACGCGGCTGCATGCGATCGAAGGCGTGGTCAAGGTCACGCCGGTGTCCTTCGATTTCGACATCGACCGCGGCACCTACGAAGGCGAGTTCCTGTGGGAACACTCCAGCGAGGACGACGAACACATCAGCGCCTACGGCCTGGGCACCGAGGCCGCCTGCTGGTCGCAGGTGGGTTATGCCACCGGCTATGTCACCAGCCTGTTCGGCCAGCTGGTGGTGTTCCGCGAGATCGAGTGCCGCTCGATGGGCGCCAGCGTCTGCCGGGTGATCGGCCGGCATGCGGCGGCCTGGGGCGATGTCAGCGAAGACCTGCGCTACCTGCAGGCCCATGACTACCGCAGCCTGGCCGAGACCGCGCCGGCGGCGCCGGCCGTGCGCCCGCTGCCGCTGCCGCGGCCCGAACCCGGCGAGCGCCACGAGATCGTCGGTGCCTCATCGGCCTTCAACTCGGCCTGCCACCAGCTCGACCGCGTCGCGCGCACCCAGGCCACGGTGCTGTTCACCGGCGAATCGGGCGTCGGCAAGGAAGCCTTCGCGCGGCGCCTGCACCGTGTCAGCGCACGCGTCGACAAGCCCTTCATCGCGGTGAACTGCGCGGCGATTCCCGAGACCTTGATCGAGTCCGAGCTATTCGGCGTCGAGCGCGGCGCCTTCACCGGCGCCACGACCTCGCGCGCCGGGCGCTTCGAGCGCGCCGATGGCGGCACGCTGTTCCTCGACGAGATCGGCACGCTGAGCCTGGTCAGCCAGGGCAAGCTGCTGCGTGCGCTGCAGGAAGGCGAGATCGAACGCGTCGGCGGCAGCCGCACGCTGCGGGTGGACGTGCGTGTCGTCGCCGCGACCAACGTGGATCTGCAGGCCCAGGTGCGCGAGGGCCGCTTTCGCGAAGACTTGTTCTTCCGCCTGAACGTCTATCCGATCCACCTGCCGCCGCTGCGCGAGCGGCGCGACGACATCCCGCTGCTGATGAACCATTTCCTGCGCCGCGAGGCGCAGCGCCATGGCCGGCAGACCACCGGCTTCACGCCGCGCGCGGTGCGCGCAATGCTGCACTACGCATTCCCGGGCAACATCCGCGAGCTGCAGAACCTGGTCGAGCGCGGCATCATCTCGGCCGAAGACGGCGCCGCGATCGACGTGCCGCACCTGTTCCGCCGCGAACAGCTGTCGGAAGAAGCGCTGCTGGCCATCGGCGCGCACGGCGGGCTGACGACGCAACGCGACAAGCCCGCGGGCGGCCTGCTGGCCGAACTGCAGCAGGGCCGCGGCGATGAGCCGCTCACTTTGAACGGCATTGAGCAGCAGCTGCTGCAGGAGGCGCTGGCCGCCGCCCAGGGCAACGTGGCCGCCGCCGCGCGGCAGCTGGGCTTGAGCCGCGCGCAGATGGCTTATCGGCTGCAGCGGGCCGGGCAGGAAGCCCCGCGTGAGCCCGCCCGGCGCAAGCCGCGGCGGGGCTGAGCAAGGCTGCGGCCGGTCACGCCAGCGACTCGCCGCCAGCCGAAAACAGCCGCTGCACACCGGACCGCAACGCACCCACCTCCACGCCTCGGGCCAGCGCCGCCAGGCTCGCCAGGCGCACGAAGTCGGCACTGCCCTGGATCCACACACACCACCACCGGCGATCCACAGCACGGTTCAGCATGGCCTGCACGGCGGCCGGCGCTTCGCTGGTGCTGACCAGCGTGATGATCTGCTCGCTGTAGACCACGCGGCCCGGGGTGCCGCGCAGCGCGTAGTCATGGCCGATGACACGGCGACTGGCGTTCAGAGCCGCACCGGATGTCGACGGGCCCACGGCGGGCCCATCGACGGCGTGCGCGTCGCCGATACCGAGGATGCGGTTCGGCGCGTCGTGCCCTGCTGTCGTCAACGCGCTTGGGGTGAAGAACCACGCCACCTCGGCCGCCGCGAGCTCTCGAACCAGGCTGCTGCGCTCGCTGGCGGATCGCGCGCGAGCCCTGAGTACGTCCGCCATGAATCGTCCTCCCGGGCTGTCAGCTGCCCTGCTCACAGGCCCGCGCGCTGCAACCGGCCCTCGAATTCACGCGCCGGCATGAAGCCGACCACGCGCAGCGCGGCGTCGATCTCGCGGCCGGCGGCGTCGAGGAAGACGATGCCGGGCGGTCCGAACAGGCTGAAGCGCTTGAGCAGCGCGCGGGATTCGGGGCTGTTGGCCGTGACATCGGCTTGCAGCAGCAGCGCGCGCTGCAGGCGGCTGCGCACTGCCGGGTCGCTGAAAGTCAGGTGCTCCATCTCCTTGCAGGACACGCACCAGTCGGCGTAGTAGTCCAGCAGCACCAGCCGGCCCTGCGCCGAGGCCAGGGCCTGCTGCAGTTCGGCTTCGCTGCGCACACGCGTGAAGGCCGGGCCGTCGGCCGCGGTGCCGGCCACGGCCGCCCCACCCGCGCCGGCGCGCTGCGCCAGGTGGCCCAGCGGCTGCGCGATGTCGCGCCCGCCGGACAAGGCGCCCACGCACAGCGCCACGCCCCACAACAGCAGCGGCAGCGCCAGTGCACGCGTCAGCGGGGCCGGCTGGCGGCCGGCAGGCCAGCCGATCAGCGCGGCCGCCACCAGCACGCCGGCGCCGAGGATCAGCATCGTCACCACCATCGGCAGCACCGGCGACACCAGCCACAGCGCGGTGGCCAGCAGCATCACGCCGAACAGCGTCTTCACGCGTTCCATCCACGCGCCGGCACGCGGCAGCAGCCGGCCGGCCGACAGGCCCAGCAGCAGCAGCGGCACGCTCATGCCGCAGGCCAGCGCAAACAGCGCCGCGCCGCCGAGCACCAGGTCACGCGTCTGGCTGATGTAGACCAGCACGCCGGCCAGCGGCGCGGCCACGCAGGGCCCGACCAGCAGCGCCGACAGCGCGCCCATCATGAACACGCCGGCATGGCGGCCGCCGGGCAGGCGGTTCGAGCCGGCGGCCAGGCGCGCTTGAATGACACCCGGCATCTGGAACTCCCAGACGCCGAACATCGACAGCGACAGCCCGGCCAGCAGCAGCGCAAACGCGCCCAGCACCCAGGCGTTCTGCAGCGCGCCGGCCAGGCCCTGGCCCAGCCAGCCGGCCAGCATGCCCATCGCGGTGTAGACCAGCGCCATGCCCAGCGAATAGGCCAGGGCCAGCGTGAAGCCGCGGCCGCGCGACACGGGTTGGGACTGACCGACGATGATCGACGACAGGATCGGCAGCATCGGCAGCACGCACGGCGTGAAGGACAACAGCAGGCCGAAGACGACGAACACGCCCATCACCGTGAGCAGGTTGCCGGAAGCCAGCGCGCTCTGGATGCGCGCGGACTCGCCGGCGGCGGCGTCCGCCGGTGCGGCAGGGGTTGCGGGCGCAGCCGGCGTCACCGCGGCAGCTGCACCTGGCGTGGCCGCTGGCGTGCTGGTGTCTTCGACCACCGGCACCAGGCTGGCCTTCATCGCGCCGCCCTCCTGCTGCCAGCGCAGCGTCAGCTGCTCCGGCGGGTAGCACAGGCCTTCGTCGGCACAGCCCTGGTAGACCAGGCGCCAGTCTGCCGCGGCCGCCGGCGCGCTGAAGGCGACCAGCACCTCGCGCTCCCACACCACCATCTTCTGGCCCAGGCCCTTGTCGAACACCTCGCGGCCGGCCGGCAGCGCGGTGGCCACCGGCTGGCCGGCGGCATCACGCAGCTCGAAGCGGTCGCGGTACAGGTGGTAGTGCTCGGCGATCTCGAAGCGCAGCGTGGCCCGGCCCGGTGCCGGCTGCTGCAGCGCGGGCTTGAAGGCCTGCGCGGGGTCCAGGAAGTCGGCGGCGGCGGCCAGGCCGCCGCACAAGGCCAGCGACAGCGCAAGCAGTGCGCGTGTGAACCAGAGGAGGCAATGCATGATGGTGGGCGTGGTCGGTTGAGGGTTCGAGATCAGAAGCGGTAGCTCAGCCCGGCCTGCAGCCAGCGCGCCGAGAACGGCGCCAGGCCCGGCGAGCCGCTGCCGCCCAGGCGCCAGGCCCCGCGTTGCGCGTAGTGGTCGATCTTGAAGTCCACGCTCCAGGCCGCGTCGAGCTTGACGTCCACTTTGAGCGATAGGCCCAGTGCGCCGAAACCGGACAGGCGCTGGTCGGCGCTGGCCACAGTGCCGGGGGTCCAGCCCGGCGGAAAGGGCTCGCCCAGGCCGGTGTCGTAGACCGGATCGAAGTAGAAGCGCGCCGCGCGCTGGCTGTGATACCGCAGCGCCGGCGTCAGCCGGATCCGCTCGCCCAGCGGCTGCACCCATTCGACATCCAGCGTGTGGGCGCGGATGCCGAAGCTGTCGCCGTAGTAGCGGTAGCCGCTGCGCAGGCTGGCGCCCAGGCTCTCGACGTGGTGGTTCCAGCGCAGCACCGCCGCCAGCTGGTTGCGGTGGTCGGGCCGGTGATCAGGGAACTTGTAGGGGTCGTCGTAGAAGCCGCGACCGCGGCTGAAGCTCAGCGTGCCTTGCACCACGTCGCGCTCGCTGAGGTTCTGCGCCAGGCCGACGCTGAGCTGCAGCGTGCGCCGCCGCTCGTGCAGGCCCGGATTGTTGGTGGCGCTGATGCGGTCGCGCGTCAGTGCCGCCGCGAGGCTGTAGGTGCGGTTGTTGTCCTCGCTGGACAGCGTGGCGCCGCCGGACAGGGCCAGCGAATGGAAGTCGTTCTCGTCGGACCCGGCAGCGCCGACATGCCAGCTGTGGCGCGGTTCATAACGCGTCAGCTTCACGTCCCCGGCCCGGCGCCGTTCCACCTGCTTCGACGCGCCGGAGACCGCCGTGTGGTACCGCGGCGAAGCGCCGGAGACGCTGTCGCTGACGGCCGAGGCCTCCAGCGCCCATTCGTCGCGGATCGGCAGCAGCAGGTAGGCCGACGGGGCACGCACGTGCGTGCGCTTCAGCCCCGGCTGGCGGTCCTGGTAGTCCAGCAGCTTGGTGGCCACCAGGCCCTGCTCGGGCGCCGTCTCGGCCTGCGCCGCACCGGGGGCAACGGCGGCCAGCAGCGCCGGTGCGACGGCAGGCAGCATCGCACCCGGCACCATGACGCCTGGCAACATCAGGGCCGCCGCCAGCAGGCGGTGTTCCAGCCGTTCGGTCCGTGGCGCTGCAGCCGTGGTATCAGTTGCAGCCACAGCCACCTCCGCCGACGCCGGTGCCGCCGGACGCGTTTTCCTTGCTCATCTGGATGTGCTGGTCGAAGCGCTGCTGCAGCGGGTCGCCGTCCAGCCGCATCTCGGGCTTGGCGAGCAGGCCGCGCTGCCAGGCTTGCGGCGGCTGCAGCGTGCCGCACGCGCTCACTGCGACGCACAGCGCCGCCAGGGTCAGGTGTCTCAAGCTCATGGTGTGTTCAGGTGGGTCTTGATCAGGGCTTCCAGTGCTTCGCCGTCGTTGCCACGAAAGCCCCGGTGCACGGCAATCACGCGCCCGTCGGCGGCCAGCAGCGCGGCACTGGGCATGCCCTTGAGCGCATAGCGGCGGGCGCTGGCGCCTTGCGGGTCGAGCACGATTTCGAACTGCGCCGGCACCTCGCCCAGGAAGCGTTCGGCATCGGCCAGCTTGGTGTCCAGGTTGACGCCGACGACGCGCAGGCCCTTGGCGCCGTAACGCGCCTGCATCGCATTGAGCCAGGGAAACGACTGGCGGCAGGGCCCGCACCAGGAGGCCCAGAAGTCCACGTAGGTCAGCCGGGCCCGGCCATCGGGCAGCGCGACGGCCGCACCGTCGCGCTTGGGCAGGCTGAGCGCCGGCGCGGCCTCGCCGACCTCGATGGCCGACGCGGCGCCGGCCAGGGCCATGCCGGCGAACAGGCCCGCCAGCCGCAGCCCCTGCTGCACGCCTGACACGATTTTTGAGCGGCTCATCATCGACCTCCTTGCGAAGCAGCGCCTGCGCTCGGCGCAGCGCGCCGACGGCGCCACAGCAGCGCGGCGGCCGCCAGCGCCATGCCCAGCAGCACCGGATCACGGCTGGCCGTGCCCTCGCCCAGCGTGCAGCCGCCACCGCCCTGGTTGCTGACGCTGGCCTGCTGGCTGGCGCTGAGCGTGATGGTCTCGCCGGCCGCACCGGCATTGCTGGCGATCACCAGGCTGGCCTGCTCGCTGCTCCCGTTGCCGCTCCAATTGAGCGTCAGCACGCACTGCTGGCCGGCCGCCAGCTCGAAGGGCGCCGCGGCGCAGGCGCCGCTGCCGCCGGCGGTGATGCCGAAATTGGCCGACAACAAGGTCAGCGCACTGATCCGCAGCGTGGCGTTGCCGCCGTTGGCCAAGGTCAGTGTCTGGCTGGGGTTGCTGCCCGTCGAGCCTTCGCGCACGAAGCTCAGGCTGCGCGACGACAGCGTGAGCACCGGCGCCGGTGCCGCGACACCGGTACCGCCAAGGGCCACGCTGCCCGGCACATTGCCGTTGGAGACGACGTCCAGGCTGGCGCTGCGCGGTCCCACGGCGCCGGGCACGAAGCCCAGCACCGCCGTGCAGGTGCCGCCGGCCGGCAGCACGGTGCCCGCACTACAACTGCCTTGGCCCTCGAGGTGGAAGTCCGCCGCGGCGGCGCCGCTGAGGCGAAGCTCGGTCAGCGTGGCACTGCCAGGCCCCTGGTTGCTCAGCGTCAGCGTCTGCGCAGTCAGCGCGGCGCCGACCGTGCCGCTGCCGAAGGCCAGGCTGCTCACGGCCGGGGACCAGGCCAGCTGCGGCGCCGCCGCCACGCCGGCACCGGCCAGTGCCACCGTGTGCGGCGAGCCGGCGGCGTTGCTCACCAGGCTCAGCGTGCCGCTGGCCGCGCCGATGCCGGCCGGCGTGAAGCCGATCTGCAGCGTGCACGAGGCCTTGGCCGCGAGGCTGGCGCCGCAGTCGTGGCCGATCAGGCTGAACGGCCCGCTGACCTGCAGGCTGACCAGGCTCAGGCCGGCATTGCCGCTGTTGGTCAGCGCGAGGCTGCGCGCCGTCGCGCTGCTGCCCAGCGTCTGGTTGCCGAAGTCGATGCGCGTCTCGGCGAAGCTCACCGCCGGCAGCGGCTGGGCCACGCCCTGCCCGGCCAAGCTGACGCTGCCGTTGCCACCGTTCGAGGCGATGTTCAGCGTGGCGGCGCGCGCGCCCAGCGCGCTGGGGCTGAAGGCCACGCCCACGCTGCACTCGCCGCCGGCCGCCAGCGGCGAGCCCACCGCGCAGTTGCCGCTGAGGCGGTAGTCGGCCGCGGCGGCGCCGGCCAAGGCCAGCGACGAGAAGCTCAAGGCCGCATCACCGCTGTTTTTGACAGTTATCGATTGCGTGGCACTGGTGCTGGCCAGCACCAGGTCGCCGAAGCTCAGGCTGGCGGCATTCACCGACAGCAGCGGCGCGGCAGCAGCGGTGCCGCTGCCGCTGAGGCCGATCTGCACACCCGCCGCCAGGCCGTTGTGCACGAGATTCAGCGCGCCGCTGCGGCTGCCGGTGGCGCCGGGCACGAACTGCAGGTCGATGGTGCAGCTGCCGCCGGCCGCCAGACTGCTGCCGCAGCTGCCGCCGCTGCGCTGGAAGTCACCGCTGACAGTGGCCGCCAGCGTGCTCAGCGCCAGCGCGCTGCTGGCCCGCACGGTGACGCTCTGCGCCGCGCTGCTGCTGCCCACCGCCGTGCCGGCAAAGCTCACGCTGCCGGGCGAGTTGCCGAGAAAGGCGGCGATGTCGGCGGCATCCGCTTCGCTCAGCCCGCTGAGGAAGCCCATGCCGCCGCGGTTGGTGCTGATCGCATTGCGCAGCACGCTGCTGGCGTTGCGCGCGTTCAGCACCAGCGGATTCGTCGGCGCACTGGCCGCGCCATGGCAGCTGGTGCAATTGCTCGAATACAGCGTGGCACCGCGCACCGGATCGGCGGCCGACCAGGCCAGCGGCGTGACGGCCAGCAGCGTGGCCATCACCGTGGCATTCAGCGGGGCCGCGGCCCGCGGGCGGGACGAAAGGGGGGACAAAACAGACCGCATGGAACTCCTCATCGGACGATGGACAACAACCAGGGGCCCACCGCGGCGAACCACAGCAGGTTGAACAGCGAATGCAGCAAGGCGCAGGGCGCGGTGGCCGGCCAGCGGCGGTAGACGCAGCCGAGCAGCAGCGCCGGCAGCACGGTGGCCGCGCTCGCGAGGTCGGGCCGCAGCAGCACATGCGCCGCGGCGAACACCGTGGCGCAGGCCAGCACCGGCCGCCAGGCCGGCGCCTGCGGCCAGCGCGCCTGCAGCGCCTCCTGCAGGCCGCGGCGCAGCAGCGTTTCTTCCAGCCACGGGGCCAGCACCAGGCTGACCAGCAGCACTTCAGGCTTCGCGGCGCGCGGCAGCAGCAGCGCGACCGCGACGATCAGCGCCTGCGCGGCCAGCACCAGCAACGGCTGCAACCACGGCGGACGCAAGCCCAGCGGGCGCTGCGGCACGGCAGCCGGCGGCCAGCGGTATCTCGACAACAGTGCAGCGGACATGGCACCCAACAGCCGATTGACTCGGCAAAGACAGCGTTGTCGGTAAGTGCCGGGGACACGGCATTCGGGTGCAATCGCAGCGGAAAGAATTTGCGTATCGGTGCGTGCGCTTGTAACGTGTTATCAAAGCGTCACGGCGATCGGTCTCGCGCCGATCGTCCGCATGAACATGACACGCGGCAGTCGGCCCGCATCGCCAAGCGATGCCGGCGCTCCGTCGCGAACGATGTCAGCGCGCCGCGAGCCGCGCGCGCTGCGCCAGCTGGGCCAGGGCGGCCTCGGCGTTGATCGACGCCGGTTTGTCCGCGGGCGCCGTGGCGGTGGCCAGCAGTGTCTGCATCGCCGCGCCGTCCTGCGGACCGCCGGCGGCCAGCAGCAGCGCCGCCACGCCGCTGGCATGCGCCGCGGCGATCGACGAGCCGGAAGCGAAGTCGTAGCGCCCGCCCGGCACCAGTGTCAGCACATCGCGGCCCGGTGCCATCAGCACGCCGGCCACCGGCGCTGTCCCACCGGCCGAGCCGACGACGATGACGCCCGGCATGGCCGCCGGAAAACCTTCGCGCCGGCCGCTGGGCGGCAGCGCCGCGATCACGATGCGGTTCTGGCGCAGCAGTTGTTGCAGCAGCAGGTCCAGCAGCGGGTCGGCCGGCCCGCCCAGGCTCAGGTTGACGATGCGGGCATCCGATTCGAGCACCATCGCCAGCGCCTTGGCCAGCGTGAACGAGTTGCAGCGCGCCACGGCATCGCGCACCGCGCTGGCGTACCAGCAGGCCTTGTAGACGCTGACCCGCGCCTGCGGCGCGATGCCGACGATGCCCTGGCCGTTGTTGGCCACCGCGGCGATCACGCCGACCACTTCGGTGCCGTGGCGGTCCTGGTCGAAGGGCGCCACGCCGGCGCCGGCGGCCACCAGGTCGCGCTGCGCGGCAATGCGGCCCTGCAGGTCGGGATGGCGGCTGTCGAGGCCGGTGTCGACCACGGCCACCGGCACATCGCGACCGACACTGCTGCGGTGCGCCTGCAGCGCGCCGATCTCGGCAAAGCCGCGCTGCAGGCTCACGTACGGATCGTTGTAGCGCGAGGCGACGCTGTCCGTTGTGGCGCTGGCTGCTGTGGTGGCGGCGACGGCACCGTCGCGGCCGGGGGCATCGCCCAGCAGCGCGAAATCCTGCAGCGGCTGGGCCAGGCGCACGCGCCGGTCTTGGGCCAGCGCCTGCAGGACGGCGTCTCGTGGGCGACCTTCAGGCAAGGCCAGCACGGCGCAGTGCAGGCCCAGCGCCACGATCGGCCAGGCGGCCACCTCCTGCAGCCGGTGCTCGCGTGCCACGGCCGACAGCACCGTGGCGGCCTGGTTGCCGACGACATAGCGCGGCGTGCCGCCATACGCCGGCAGGCTGGAGCCGGCACGGCTGGGCACCTGGCGCAAGGGGTTATCCACCGCCAGCACGATGTAGCGGCTGCTGTCGGCGCGCATCGCGGCTTCGGCGGAGGCTTCGGTCGAGGGCTGCGCGGTGGGTGCCGCGGCGATGGCGTCGCGGGGCACGCCGGCGCCCAGCGCGGCGGCGCAGCAGGCCGCCCGCAGCAGCGGCAGCAAGCGCTTCACGGCGCGCTGCCGATGGCTTCGGCCAGGCGAATGCCCGGTGTCGCACGCAGCCGCGCCAGCAGCTCGGCGCCGCGGGCACCAGTGGCCTGGTCCGGCGCCAGCGCATAGGCGCCCACGGCATTCGGGCCATCGACCACGCGCAGGCCCTGCGCCTGCAGCAACGCCTGCCAATCGGCCATCGCCATCTCGGCGCCAGGCACCACGCGCAGCGTGGCCGCGGCGCTCACCGGCGCCGATTGGCTGAGCGTGCGGAAGCCGCTGTCGTCGCCCTGCAGCAGGTGCAGGCTCATCAGCCCCAGGCCGACGGCCTGGACCACCACCGCGGCGGCCAGCGTCAGCTGCAGCCGGCTGCTCCGCCGTGGCGCCAGTACCGGTGCCGGCTGTTGCTCGACCGGTTCGGCCAGGCGGCCCATCAGGCGCGCCAGCCCGGCTTGCGCATCGGGTTCGGGCAGCGGTTCCTGCAGCACCACACGCTGCAGTTGCTGCTGGGCACTCAACTCGGCGCGGCAGCCGGCGCAGTGCAGCAGGTGGGCCTCGGCCAGCGCACGCTGCCCATCATCGGCCCGGCCATTGACCAGCCAGGGCAGCAATTCCCAGACCTGGGCATGCGCGCGTTGGCTGTCTTCGGTGGCCATCGATCCGGTGGGGGTGATCATCGAGCGACTCCCTGCCCCGCCGCCAGCACCGGCAGCAGGTTGCGCAATTTCATGCGGGCGTGGAACATGCGGGCCTTCACGGTGCCTTCGGGGCACTGCATGATCGCCGCGATCTCGTCGATCGAATGGCCGCCGCCATAGGCCAGCTCCAGCACCAGGCGCTGCTCGGCGGGCAGGCGGTCCAGGCCCTTGGCCAGCCAGTCGCGCAGCTCATGCTCGGCCTGCGGATCCCAGCTGCCCGCGGCGGCATCGCCGGCCTCGTCGGCCAGCGGTTCTTCACCATGCTGGCGCAGCGCCTTCAGCGCGCAACGGTAGGCAATCCCCATCACCCAGGTCGACACGCGGGATTCGCCGCGGAAGCCGCCGGCCTTCTGCCAGACGATCCAGAAACTGTCGTTGACCACCTCGTCGACGATGTCGGGCCGGCGCGTCAGGCGGGCCAGGAAGCGGCACAGCCGGCGGTGGTAGCCGTGGTACAGCGCCGACAGCGCCGCACGGTCGCCCTGGGCCATGCGCTGCACCAGGGCCAGGTCGTGGGCGTTGTCGGGATAGTGTTCGGGCAAGTCCATCCAGCGGGATCCAGGGGCGTGCAGCGGGCCTGAGGGGGCAGCAGGATCAGCGGAAGGCCCGCTGTTCTGACGGTAGGTGCCGGGCCGGCGACAAAAGGTTGCCTGGCCCTTCAGAAATTTCTGGCGATCATGGCCGACCAGCGCGCCTGCGCGCCATCGCCCATCCAGTAGCGGGCCTTTGCGTCAGCCGCCAGGCGGTTGACTTCGGCCCGCCACGGCCCCTGCTGCCAGGCCAGGCCCAGCCCGCCGTAGCCGTAGTGCTGCCGGCTGTCCTGCGGCAGGTCGGCGCGGCCCAGGCTGGCGGTCAGCGACCAGGCCTCGCCCAGCGGCCAGCGCAGGCCCAGGTCCAGCGCCCAGTGAAGGCCGGCCCGGCGTCCCGGCCAGGCGGGATAGTGCAGCGCCGTCACCCCCAGCGACACCAGGTCGCGGAAACCGGCGGACGCGCCCGCCTCCACCCGGTCGAAGTTGCGTGAAACCGGGTCACCCGGGTAGGCGTAATAGCCCAGGCCGGCCTCGGCCTGCCAGTCGTTGGACAGCGTCCAGCTGCGCCCCAGGCGGGCCAGCAGGCGGCTGTCGCGCGTGCTGCCACCCTGCAAGCTGGCAGCGACGCTGACTGTCCAGTTGCCGGCCAGGTAGGCCGCAAGCTGGCCTTGCACCAAGGGCTTGCGCGGCCCGACCGTGAGGCCGCGGTCGGTCAGCTCGGTGGCCGCGGCCAGTTCGCCCAGCCACTCGACCGGCTGCTGCGCCCAGCAGGCCGACCCGACGCCCAGCCAGGCCAGCAGCGTGAACAGCCGCAGCCGCGGCGCGGGGCGCAAGCAGCCTCGCGGCGCGATTGGCAGTGACAACAACATCCCAGGGACGCAAGACGCTCGCGAAAGGCACGGGAAGAACCCGGCGCGATTCTGCCAGCGCCTTCGGCGGCGCTCGCGGCCATCGGTGATGACAGCGCTTTTCCCGACTCGACGCACGGCGCTACCCACTACGATGGCAGTCAGACCATGGCTGCGCACTATCAATTTCAGGCCCGCATCGGCGCACTGGCGAGCACCGCTCTCTACCGCGCCCAACGCTTGCCGGACGGCGCGGCCCTTGTCGTGAGGCTGATCGAACCCGAGCGGGCCAGCCCGGCGGCGTCCGAGCACCTGCGGCGCGAATACGCGCTGCTGCAGTCGCTGGACATTGCGGGGGTCGCCAGACCCGTCGCGCTGCTCGAGGCGCCGGGGCCGCTGATGATGGTCTTCGACCAGGTCATCGGCGAGCCGCTGGAAACCGTGCTGGAACGTCGGCACTTCGATGTGCCGACCTGCCTGAGCCTGGCAGTTCAGTTCGCCCGCACACTGGGCGGCCTGCACGCCGCCCACCGCGTCGTCCGGGACATGCGGCCGGCCCATTGGATGGTCGATCCCGACACCCCGACGATCTGCTTGCTGGACTTGAGCCAGGCGAGCGCGCTGGCGCCGCCCTCCGATGCGGACGGCGACGCGAACGGCGACACCTCGATCGACAGCGCGAACCCGCTGGCGTCGGTGGATTGGCCCTATCTGTCGCCCGAGCAAACCGGGCGCATGAATCGCCCTGTCGACCACCGGACCGATTTCTACTCATTGGGCATCATCCTCTACCGCCTGCTGAGCGGCCGCCTGCCCTTCGTCGCCGACGATCCCATGGCCTGGGCCCATTGCCACATCGCACGCATGCCACCGCCGCTGCACGATGTGGCGCCCGATGTGCCGCCAGCGCTGTCGGACATCGTGATGAAACTGCTGGCCAAGCTGCCGGAAGACCGCTACCAGAGCGCGCGCGGCCTGCAAGCTGATCTCGAACGCTGCCTGGCGCAGTGGCGGGCCAGCGGATGCATCGAACCGTTTCCGCTGGGCGCGGAGGAGGACTTGCAGCACTTCCAGGTGCCGCAGAAACTCTGCGGACGCGATAGGCAGATCGCGGCGCTGCTGGCCGCCTTCGACCGCGTCGTCGACACCGGGCAGACAGCGCTGTTGGCCGTCACCGGACCCGCCGGCATCGGCAAGTCCTCGCTGGTGCGCGCGCTGCGCGAGCCGATCGAGCACCGGAACGGCATCTTCATCACCGGCAGCTTCGACCCCTTGCAGCGCGACATACCGTATGCCACGCTGAAGCTGGCGTTACGCGAGCTGGTGCAGCGGCTGCTGGCGGAGAGCGAACAGAACATCGCGTTGCGACAGGCGCAGATTCAGGCGGCCATCGGCAGCCACGGCCACTGGATGGTCGATCTGCTGCCGCAGCTCGAGTTCATCATCGGCCCCCAGGCGCCGGTGCCGGCCCTGCCACCGGCCGAAGCCCAGCACAGGCTCCACGGGATGATTCAGCAGTTCCTCGCGGTGATTGCCCGCCAGGGACAGCCGCTGGTGCTGTTTCTCGACAATTTGCAGTGGATCGATGCCGCCAGCCTGCCGCTGCTGGTGCAACTGCTCACCACGGCGAGCACCTCCCATCTGCTGCTGATCACCGCCTGCCGCACCGACGAAATGGACGATGCGCATCCGCTGCGCACCGGCCTCGCGACCATCCGGCGCAGCGGCACGCCAGTGACCGATTGCCCGCTCGGCCCGTTGTCGGTGACCGATCTGAACCCCTTGGTGGCCGAAACGCTGCACGCGCAGCCCGCCTCCTGCGAAGCGCTGACGCGCCTGGTCGTCGACCGGACCGAGGGCAACCCGTTCTTCTTCACCCAGTTCCTGACCTCGCTGCACCAGGCGGGCTTGTTGCGTTGGGAATCGACGGGCCGACGATGGCAATGGGATCTGGCCCAGATCAGCGCCCGGGACTTCGCCGACAACGTCGCCGAGCTGATGGTGAACAAGGTGCGTCACCTGCCGCTGCCGACCCAGGCCACGCTGCAGTTGGCCGCTTGCCTGGGCAATACCTTCGAGCTGCACCACCTGGCCCTGATCAGCGGGCAGACCGAGGCCGATGCCGACCAGCACCTGGCGGCAGCAGTGCGCGAAAACCTGATCGTGCGCCGCGGTGGCAGCGTCAAGTTCCTGCACCAGCGCATTCAGCAGGTGGCTTACTCGCTGCTCCCCGAAGCCCGCCGCGCCGAAACGCACCTGCACATCGGCCGCACGCTGCTGGCCAACATGACGGAGCAAGAACTCGCCGCCTGGTTGTTCGATGTCGCGACCCAGTTCAACCGCGCTGCGCCCGCGCTGCGGGATCAGGCCCTCGACCTGGCGCTGGACGCCGACGAACAAGCCCGGGTGGTGGCACTCGCCCTGCGTGCCGGGCGCAAGGCCAAGGCTTCGGCGGCCTATGCGTCGGCAGGTGTGTACCTGGCGGCAGCGATGACCCTGCTCGAAGACAGCGACTGGAACAGCCGCCACGAGATGATGTTCACGCTGTGGCTGGAACGCGCCGAGTGCGCGTTCCTGAACGGCGATGTCGACCAGGCCGAACCGCTGATGGCGCAGTTGTTGCAGCGTGCGGCGTCGCGGCTCGACCAGGCGGCCGTGTACTCCCTGAAGATCCAGTGGCATGTGCTGAAGTCGGAAAACACGCAGGCCGTGGCCAGCGCGCAAGCCTGCATGCAGCTGTTCGGCATCGACATCCCTGCGCATCCGACCGCTGCGCAGGTGCAGGCCGAATACGAGACCGTCTGGCAGGCCCTCGATGGCCGCACCATCGAGGAACTGATCGATCTGCCACCGCTGCGCAATGCGGACCTGAAGGCCGCCATGCAGGTGATGTCGGTCCTGCTTGTCCCGGCCTATTTCACCGACTTCCGCCTGTATTGCGCGTACCTGTGCCGCATGGTGACGCTCAGCCTGCAGCACGGCAACAGCGGCGCCTCGGCCCACGCCTACGCCAATCTGGGCGTGGTCCTGGGTCCGGTGTTTCACCGCTACCGCGAGGGCTTCCGCTTCACCCGGCTCGCCTGCGATCTGGTCGACAGGCACGGCTTCATCGCCCACCAGGCTCGAATCCGCTACGCCATGGGCCAGGTTGGCTTCTGGACGCAGCCGGTCGCCGGCGCGATCGACTACATGCGTGCCGCCTGGCGCAGCGCCACCGAGACCGGCGACCGTGCCTTCGCCTGCTACAGCGCAGCCCAGCTCGTGAACGGCCTGCTGTTGCGCAACGATCCACTCGACGAGGTGTGGCGCGAATCCGAAATGAGCCTGGATGTCACCCGCCAGGCCAGGTTTCGCGACATGGAGGAGATTGTCCTCAGCCAGCAGCGCTTCATTGCCGCGATGCAGGGACGGTCCCCTGCCGGTTCGACCAGCGACCCGCGCTTCGACGAAGCGGCGTTCGAGGTGCAGCTGAGCAGCGAGTGCATGGCCACGACGGTCTGTTTCTACTGGATCCTGAAGCTGCGGTCGCGCTTTCTGTCCGGCGAGCACGCGCAGGCGCTGGTCGCCGCCGACAAGGCCAGTGCGCTGCTGTGGGCCGCCGCCGCCCACATCCAGCTGCTCGACCACGCCTACTACAGCGCGCTGACGCTGGCCGCACTGCATGAGCAGGCCCCTGCCGGCGAACAGGATGCGTGGCGCAGCCGCCTGGCGGCGTTGTGCGAGCAACTGCGCGAGTGGGCCGAGAACCACCCATCGACGTTCAGTGACAAGCACGTCTTGGTGGCGGCCGAGATCGCCCGCATCGAAGGGCGTGAGTTCGAGGCCATGCGCCTGTACGAGCAGGCCATTCAGGCCGCGCACGAGAACGGTTTTGTCCAGAACGAAGGCGTCGCCTACGAACTCGCGTCGGCGTTCTACCGGGCACGCGGATTTGCCGCATTCGCCGACACCTACTTGCGCGAGGCACGCAACTGCTTTGCCCGCTGGGGTGCCGGCGGCAAGCTCAGGCAACTCGAAGACCGCTGGCCGCAACTGCGCGCCCAGGCGAGCAGCGTCACCGACGTTCCGGCTGGCGCTGCCGCGCGGCTGGACATGCTGTCGATCGCCAAGGCCACGCAGGCGATCTCCGGCCGCATCGTGCTCGACGAACTGGTCGACACGCTGCTGCGTCTGGTGCTCGAGAATGCCGGCGCGCAGAGCGGCGCCCTGCTGCTCGCCCGCAGCGATGGCCTGGTACTCGCGGCCGAAGCCAGCGTGGAAGCGCAGGCGATTCAGGTGCAGCTGCGCCGCGACCAGGCCCTGCCCGATTCAGCACCGCTCGAGTCGACATTGCCGGCCTCGATCCTCAACTACGTCCAGCGCAGCCGGGAGCCGGTGCTCCTGGCCGACGCGACGCGGCCGCACCTGTTTTCCATGGACGCGTACTTTGCCAGCCATCATCCGAAGTCGCTGCTGTGCCTGCCGATCGTTCGCCAGTCCGCCCTGATCGGCCTGCTCTATCTGGAAAATCGCGTCATCCCGCATGCGTTCACGGCCGAGCGCATGAGCGTGCTGGAGCTGCTGGCGGCGCAGGCAGCGATCTCGCTGGAGAACTCGACGCTGTATGCCGAGCTGCAGCAGGAGAACATCGAGCGCCGGCGAGCCGAGGCAACGACACTCGAGCGGGACAGCCGGATCCGCCGCCTGGTGGAGTCCAACATCATGGGCGTCGTCTTCTGGAGCAATTCGGGGGTCACGGATGCGAACGATGCATTCCTGGACCTCATCGGCTACAGCCGGCAGGACCTGCAGGCCGGAACGATCCCCTGGGCCAGCATCACGCTGCCGGAATACCGTGCGGCCGAGCAGCGAGCGTCGGCCGAACTCAAGCAATCCGGCACCTGTGCACCGTACGAAAAGGTCTACCTGCGCAAGGACGGCCGGCACACGCCGGTGCTGATCGGTGCCGCTTCCCTGCAGGGCACGAGGGACGGTGTGGCCTTCGTGCTCGACCTGAGCGCGCGCAAGCAGGCCGAAGCCGAACGCCAGGCGCGATCGGCGGCCGAAGCCTCGAACCAGGCCAAGAGCGACTTCCTGGCCAACATGAGCCACGAGATCCGCACGCCGATGAACGCGATCCTCGGCATGTCCTACCTGGCATTGCAGAGCGGCCTGAACCCGCAGCAGCTCAACTACGTGCAGAAGGTGCACGACTCGGCGGAGTCGCTGCTGGGCATCATCAACGACATCCTCGACTTCTCGAAGATCGAAGCCGGCCACCTGGACATGGAGCAGATCCCTTTCGAGCTCGGCGGGGTGATGGACAACCTGGCCAGCGTGGTCGGCATGAAGGCAGACGACAAGGGCCTGGAACTGGTGTTCATGATGCCGCCCGGGCTGCCCGTGATGCTGCTGGGCGACCCCGCGCGCCTGAGCCAGGTGCTGCTCAACCTGGGCAACAACGCGGTCAAGTTCACCGAGCGTGGCGAGGTCGTCGTGGCGGTCGAAGAACTGGCGCGCGACGCGTCTTCGGTGCGCCTGGCCTTCGAGGTGCGCGACACCGGCATCGGCATCAGCGCCGAACAACAGCAGCGCCTGTTCCAGCCCTTCTCGCAGGCCGATGCCTCGACCAGCCGGCGCTACGGCGGCACCGGTCTGGGCCTGGCGATCAGCCGCCACCTGGTGCGCATGATGGGCGGCGAAGTGAGCGTGCGCAGCACATTCGGCCAGGGCAGCACGTTTCGGTTCAGCGCCTCGTTCGGCGTGGTGCAGGCGCCCAGCGCGCCGCGTGCTGCCGAGCCGCCTGAGCGCCTGCGCGGCACGCGCGTGCTGGTGATCGACGACAACGACTGCGCGCGTGAACTGCTGCTTGGCATGGCCCGCGGGTTCGGCATGGCGCCTGCGGCCGCCGGCAGTGGCCCTGCCGGGATCCAGGCGGTCAAGCAGGCCGACGCCGGTGGCCACCCTTTCGACCTGGTCTTGCTGGACTGGAAGATGCCCGGGGTGGATGGCATTGCCTGCGCGCAGCGCCTGGCGCAGTTGCCGCTGCGTTATCCGCCGCCGACCGTGCTGATGCTCACGGCGTTCAACCGCGAGGACATGGCGCGCCGACTGGCGGCGGATGGGCTGAGCGTCGCGGCCATGCTGACCAAGCCGGTGACGCCCTCGTCGCTGCTCGACGCCTGTTTCAGCGCGCTGGGGCTGGACCGCCAGCGCGCTTCGCGCAGTGCGCAGCGCCAGACCACGCTGCACACACACCGCGCCGGCCTGACCGGTGCGCGCATCCTGCTGGTTGAAGATAACGCGATCAACCAGGAGCTCGCCTGCAAGCTGCTGAGCCAGGCCGACATCCACGTGCAAGTCGCTGGCAATGGCGCCCAGGCCCTGGAAGTGCTGGCCCGCGACAGCTTCGACCTGGTTCTGATGGACTGCCAGATGCCGGTGATGGACGGCTACACCGCAACACGTGCATTGCGCCAGCAAGCCCGCTGGCGCGATCTGCCGGTGATTGCCATGACCGCCAACGCGATGGTCGGCGACCGCGAAAAGGTGCTGGCCGCCGGCATGAACGATCACATCGCCAAGCCGATCAGGATCGAGGAATTCTTCGCCACGCTGGCCCGCTGGTTCAAACCCGCAGCCCCTGCTGCAGTGGGTGCGACACCGGGCGAGCCACCGGCCGGTTTGCCGAAACGGTGGCCGGGCATCGAGCGACCGGTCGACATGGCCGCGTTCGGCGGCAGCGAAGCGCTTTACCGCCGCCTGCTCGGCATGTTCGCCGAGCGTGAGGCCAGCTTCGCGGCGCGCTTCCGCGCCGCCCGCGACAGTGCCGACCTGGACAGCGCCACGCGCCATGCGCACGAGCTCAAGAGCGTTGCCGCCACACTGGGAGCGCGCACCCTCGGCGAAGCCGCTGCGGCGCTGGAAGCGGCGTGTCTGCAAGGTGCCGAGCGGCAGGACATCGATGCGCTGTTCGAGATCCTGACCGGCCAGCTCGACCCGGTGCTCGCCGGTTTGCGCGCCTTGTGAGCCAGGCTGCGATACGGCCGCCGGCAGGCGTCAGCTGTTGCACGCTTCGGCCGTGGGCGGCGCTGCTTCGGGATGCGCGCCGATGACCTTCGCCGCGCGCAGCGCCGCGATCTCGTCGTTGCCGTAGCCCAGCGAGCGCAGCAGCGTTACGGTCTGGGCGCCCAGCGCGGGCGGCGGCTGGCGCAACGGCAGGCGCTGGCCGTCGAGGGTCAGCGGCAGCAGCGCGGTGCGCGTCTGCACGCTGCGGCCGGCGCCGCTGGCGTCGGCCGGCAGGCTGACCGGCGCCAGGCCGCCGGTGGCCAGCAGGTGCGGGTCGTCGAACAGGTCCTGCGGCCGGGTGATGGGCGCATAGGGCAGGCCGATGCGTTCGAAGCGCCGGCACAGCTCATCCGCGGCGAACGCAGCGAAGCGCTCGCGCAGCAGCGGCAGCATCCAGTCGCGCGCCCTGACGCGGTCGTTGTTGCGGGCCAGGCGCGCATCGGCCAACAAGTCGGCGAAGCCGAACTCGTCGCACATCAGCGCCCACTGCGTGTCGCTGACGGCGGCCAGGAAGATCTGCTCGCCGCCTTCGACGGTGAACACGTCGTAGACCGCCCAGGCGCTGATGCGGCTGGGCATCGGCGCGGCCGCCTGGCCGGTGACGGCGAACTGCATCATGTGCTGCGCCACCAGGAAGACATTGTTCTCGAACAGCGCGCTTTGCACTTCCTGGCCGCGGCCGGTGTGCGCGCGCTTCATCAGCGCCGCCATGGCGCCGATCGCGCCGAACATGCCGCCCATGATGTCGTTGACGCTCGTGCCCGCGCGCAGCGGATCGCCGGGGCGGCCCGTCATGTAGGCCAGGCCGCCCATCATCTGCACCACTTCGTCCAGCGCCGTGCGGTGGTCGTAAGGCCCGGGCAGGAAGCCCTTGTGGCTGACATAGACCAGCGCGGGGTTCAGGCGCGACAGCGCCTCGTAGTCCAGGCCCAGCTTCTTCATGGTGCCGGGCCGGAAATTTTCGCTGACCACGTCGGCGGTGGCGACGAGCCGCAGCGCCACTTCACGCCCCTGCGGCTGCTGCAGGTCGAGCGCGATGCTCTTCTTGTTGCGATTGAACAGCGGAAAAAAGCCCGCACCGGAACCCAACAGCTTGCGCGTGTTGTCGCCCGTGATGGGCTCGACCTTGATCACCTCGGCGCCCAGGTCGGCCAGCACCAAGCCGCAGGTGGGGCCCATCACCATGTGGGTGAACTCCACCACGCGGATGCCGGCGAGCGGCAATGCCTGCTGGCTGGCGACTGGCAAGTCAGGCATGCCGGGCTCCCTGCGAAAAGCCTTTGGGCAAGCCGGCGTCGGGCGTCATGCCATAGAGCGGCTCGCCCGGCAGGCCGGCCTTCAAGGCCTCGCGCGCGGCGATCAGCTTGGCGATGTCCACACCGGTTGAAACACCCATGGCCTCCAACATGAAGACCAGGTCTTCCGTGACCACGTTGCCCGACGCACCGGGCGCATAGGGGCAGCCACCCAGACCGCCCTGCGAGGCGTCGAAGGTGCGCACGCCCTCGTCGAAGGCCGCGAGGCAATTGGCCAGGCCCAGGCCGCGCGTGTTGTGCATGTGGGCCGCGCCGGTCTTGTTGCCGATCTCGGCGCGCAGCCGGCGAAACAGGCGCCGCACCTGCGAAGGATTGGCATAGCCCGTGGTGTCGGAGAGGCCCACTTCGCCGACGCCCGCCCGCGCGCACTGCGCCGCCAGCCAGAGCACGTCTTCTTCGGGCACAAGGCCCTGCAGCGTGCAACCGAACGCCGTGGAAATGCCGGCTTCCACCTGCGTGTGGGGCGCCTGCGCATCGCGCAAGGCCACGATGTTTCGAACCTCCTCGACCATCGCTTCGCGGGTCTTGCGCACGTTGGCCAGCGAATGCGCGGCACTCGCGGAGACGGGAATCGTGAGCTTGTGGACCCCCGCCGCCAGCGCCGCCTGGGCACCGCGCAGGTTGGGCACCAGTGCCATCACGGTGAGGCCCGGCAGCGTGAGCGCATGCCGCACCACCTCGGCCGCATCGGCCATCTGCGGCAGCAGCTGGGCCGGCACGAACGATGCGACCTCGATTTCGCGCAGCCCGGCCGCGTGAAGCGCGGTGATCCACTGGCACTTGTGCGCCGTGGGCATGGTGGCCTTGACGGACTGCAGCCCGTCGCGCGGGCCGACCTCACTGATCAGGACATCCGGGGCTGAAGTGGGGGTGGAGGGCATGACAGCTGGATTCTGTCATGCGCCACGCGTTTCATTCATTGGAGCCCGGACTCGCTACAGTGGATGCATGACCTATGAACTGCACTATTGGCCCACCATCCAGGGCCGCGGCGAATTCGTGCGGCTGGCGCTCGAAGCAGCCGGCGCGCCCTACATCGATATCGCCCGCGGCCCGGAGGATGCCGGCCGCGGGATGCCGGCGATGCTGCGCGCCCTGGAAGCCCGCGGTGAGCGCCATCCGCCCTTCGCGCCCCCGTTTCTCAAGGATGGCGACTTCGTCGTCGGGCAGACCGCGGCGATCCTGCAGTACGTGGCGCCCACGCTGAAGCTGGTCAGCCGCAGCGAGCAGGCGCGCGCCTGGACGATGCAGATCCAGCTGACCATCGCCGACATGGTGACGGAGGCGCACGACACGCATCACCCCATCGCCGCCAGCCTCTACTACGAGGGCCAGAAGCCCGAGGCCTTGCGCCGCGCGGGCGACTTCTGCCGTGCGCGCATGCCGAAGTTCCTGCAGTGGTTCGAGCGCATCCTTTCGCAAAACTCGGCGGGTGAGCGCTTCCTGGTCGGCGGCCGCCTGAGCTATGCGGACCTGTCGCTGTTCCAGCTCGTCGAGGGCCTGCGTTATGCCTTTCCGCAGGCCGCCGAGCGGGTGCTCGCAGGTACGCCGCGGATCGTGGCGTTACACGACCGGGTCGCTGCGCTGCCGCGGGTGGCGGCTTATCTGCGTAGCGAACGGCGCATTCCGTTCAATGAGGAGGGGATTTTTCGGAGGTATGCGGAGCTTGATGTTGGTTGAGGCGCAAGCGCTTCACGGCCGCTCTCGACCCAAAGCAGCCATCGTCGAGTCTCATCACGGCCAATCGGCAACTTGTGCCGCCAACACTGCTGCCGTCGTTAGCAGACCAATGCTGAACAGTTCCGCGCATCCAGCTGATGCACAAGGTGTCGTCAGGCCCTTCGTGATCAGGCCGTGGCCCAGATCCTGAATTCGGTGGCATTGGCCACCGGCCGCACCTGCTGCTTCTCACGGCGCAGTGACACCAAGCCGTACCGCTCCATCGTCTTGAGCGTACGCGACAGGTTGCCTGGCTGCCGTCCCGTGGCCTGCGCCAGCTCTGCCATGG
>NZ_DATILJ010000070.1:0-14170 GCF_035476535.1 Aquabacterium sp. | reverse complement strand
TAGTCGTGCCCGCCGGGGCAGGCCGCCGCGAAGCGCAGCTCGAAGCCGCATTCGGCGCACAGATCGGCGCAAAGACGCGTCGAGGTCTCCATATCAGCTCTCCTTCCGGATGCGCTGCTGCCCGCCGGCCCCTCGAACTCCACCGACAGGACAACCAGGGCGGTCTGATAGACCGCCCCGCGCCCCTCAATCCGCTTGCTTTCTCAAGAACGCCGGGATCTCGATCTCATCCATCCCGTTCGACGACAAGGCCTCCACCTTGGCCGCCGCCTGCGTGCGCGCCGAGCGCCAGACGCTGGGCGTCGACAGGCTGCTGTAGTCGTGCGATGTTGCCGTTGCACCCGGCCCCGCCTGCGCCACGTTGTTCAGGATCGGCAGGTTGTCGGTGCCGGTGCGCAGCGCAGCCACCGGTTGCGCGGTGGGTTGCACCACCGTCAGCGGCGCGGCCAGCGGCTTGGCGCGCGACAGGCCGGTGGCGATCACCGTGACGCGCAGCTGGTCGCCCAGCGTCTCGTCGTAAGCGGCGCCGTAGATGATGTGCGCGTCTTCGGCGGCGTAGCGGCGGATGGTGTTCATCGCCGCCTTGCTTTCGTTCAACTTGAAGTTGTTCTTGTTCGCCGCGATCAGCACCAGCACGCCACGTGCGCCCGACAGGTCGATGCCTTCCAGCAGCGGGCAGGCCACCGCCATTTCGGCCGCCTTGTGCGCGCGGTCCGGGCCGCCGGCCTGGGCCGTGCCCATCATCGCCTTGCCGGGTTCGCTCATCACCGTCTTCACGTCTTCGAAGTCGACGTTCACCAGGCCGTGCATGTGGATGATGTCGCTGATGCCGCCCACCGCGTTCTTCAGCACGTCGTTGGCATGCGCGAAGGCCTGGTCCTGCGTCACGTCGTCGCCCAACACTTCCAGCAACTTCTCGTTCAGCACGACGATCAGGCTATCGACGTTGGCTTCGAGTTCCGTCGTGCCGCCATCGGCCTGTTTCATGCGGCGCGGGCCTTCGAACTCGAAGGGCTTGGTCACCACGCCCACGGTCAGGATGCCCATGTCCTTGGCCACGCGCGCGACGATGGGCGCCGCACCGGTGCCGGTGCCGCCACCCATGCCGGCGGTGATGAAGACCATGTGCGCGCCTTCCAGCGCGGTGCGCACGCGGGCCTCGGCTTCTTGCGCCGCGGCCTTGCCCTTCTCGGGCTTGCCACCGGCGCCGAGGCCGTTGTCACCCAGCTGGATCAGCGTATGCGCGCTGCTGCGGTTGAGTGCCTGCGCGTCGGTGTTCGCGCAGACGAACTCCACGCCCTGCACACCCTGGCTGATCATGTGTTCGACAGCGTTACCGCCGCCGCCGCCCACACCGACCACCTTGATGCGAGTCCCCTGGTCGAATTCTTCGATCATCTCGATAGGCATGTGAACCTCCTGTGTCATCGTCAAGCAGTTGCCGAAATAAGTGTCAACGTCAAAAGAACATGGGACGTGTACCGCCCCTGTTAGAAATTTCCCAAGAACCAATCTTTCGCGCGGCCGAACCAGGTTTGCACCGAGCCGGCCTGTTGTGCCGCTTTCAAGCCGCGGGCACGCGCCATGCGCGCCTCCTCCAGCAAGCCCATCACGGTGGCCGAGCGCGGGTTGGCCACCATGTCGAACAAGGGTCCACCGTAAGTTGGCAGGCCCTTGCGCACGGGTTTCAGGAAAATGTCTTCGCCAAGCTCCACCATGCCCGGCATCACCGCCGAGCCGCCGGTGATCACGATGCCGGACGAGAGCAGTTCCTCGTAGCCGGATTCGCGGATCACCTGGTGCACCAGCGAGAAAATTTCTTCGACACGCGGCTCGATCACGCCGGCCAGCGCCTGGCGGCTGAGCATGCGCGGCGCGCGGTCGCCGAGGCCCGGCACCTCGAGGTTTTCGCTCGGGTCGGCCAGCAGTTGTTTGGCCACGCCGTACTCGACCTTGATCTCCTCGGCGTCCTTGGTCGGCGTGCGCAGCGCCATCGCGATGTCGCTGGTGATCAGGTCGCCAGCGATCGGGATCACCGCCGTGTGGCGCACCGAGCCGTCGGTGTAGATAGAGACGTCCGTCGTACCGGCGCCGATGTCGACAACCGCCACGCCGAGGTCTTTTTCATCCTCGGTCAGCACCGCGGCCGCCGAGGCGCTGGGGTTCAGCACCAGGCGTTCGACTTCCAGCCCGCAGCGCCGCACGCACTTCAGGATGTTCTCGGCCGCACTCTGCGCGCCGGTCACGATGTGCACCTTGACCTCGAGCCGGCTGCCGCTCATGCCGATCGGCTCTTTGACCTCGTGGCCGTCGATGATGAATTCCTGCGGCTCGACCAGCAGCAGGCGCTGGTCGTTCGGGATGTTGATGGCCTTCGCGGTCTCGACGACGCGGTTGACATCCACCGTCGTCACCTCGCGGTTGTCGCGCACGATGACCATGCCGGTGGAGTTCTGGCCGCGGATGTGGCTGCCGGTGATGCCGGTGTAGACCCGCTCGATCTTGCAGGCGGCCATCATCTCGGCCTCTTTCAGCGCCTGCTGGATGCTTTGCACGGTGGCGTCGATGTTCACGACCACGCCGCGCTTCAGGCCGTGCGTGGGCGCGATGCCCAGGCCGGCCAGGCGCAGTTCACCACCGGGCATCACCTCGGCGGCGACCACCATCACCTTGGCGGTGCCGATGTCCAGCCCGACAACGAGGTCCTTGTATTCCTTGGCCATGTTCTCTCTTAACGACGTCGTGCCGGCGCGGCCGGCACGGTGGTGGTGATGCCTTTGAGGCGCACGGCATAGCCATCCGCATGGCGCAAATCGGCGTATTCCAGCGGGCGTTGATAACGCTCGTTCACCTGGGCCATCGTGCGCACGAAACGTTCGCTGCGCGCGATCACTTCATCATCGCTGCCGCGACCGAGTTCGATGACGGCGCCACCTTCGAGCGCGGCGCGCCAGGAGCCCCGGCCCGACAGCTTCAGTTCGCCGACATCACCGGCGTTCAGCGCGGCCAGCACCGGCTGCAGGCGGCGGTGCAGCGCCAGCATTGCCGCCGAGCTGCCCTCGGGGCCGGCGAAGCGCGGCAGGGCTTCATCCTCGACATCGCCGGGGTTGGCTTCGAACACCTCGCCCTGGCTGTTGACGAGTTTGTCGTTGCCGTCTTCGGTGGCCCACAGCGCGGCGGCATGGTGCTCTTCCAGCTGCACCGCCAGGCGATTGGGCCAGACGCGGCGCACCACCGCGTGCCGCACCCAGGGCACGGCCTCGAAGGCGGCGCGGCTCTTCTGCAAGTCCAGCGTGAAGAAGTTGCCGGCGAGCTTCGGGCCGGCGTTCGCGCGGATCGTGCTGACGCTGTTGCGCACGACCTCCCCGTCGATCTTGATGCTGCGCACCGCGAAGATCGGCAGCCGCGTCAGCCACAGCAGCGCTGCGGCGCACAGCGCCAGCGCGGCGAGCACGAACACCGCGTTGGCGGTGGTCTGCATCAGGCGGATGTCGCCGGGCAGCGGGCTCATGGTGGTCGGGGCGGCGAAGCTGGCCATGGCGTCAGGCCTTCTTCAGCACGTCGGCGTCGAGTGCAGCGCTGGCCAGCAACTGCACGCACAACTGCGGGTAGCCGATGCCGACCGCCTGTGCCGACTTGGGCACCAGCGAGTGCCCCGTCATGCCCGGAGAGGTGTTCATCTCCAGCAGGAAGGGCTTGCGATCGGCGGCGCGGATCATCAGGTCGGCGCGTCCCCAGCCGCGGCAGCCCAGCGCCCGGTAGGCCGCGACGACGATGCGCTGGATCTCGCGCTCTTCGTCTTCGGGCAGGCCACTCGGGCAGAGGTAGGTCGTGTCGTCGGTGAAGTACTTGTTCTGGTAGTCGTACTTGCCCTCGGGCGCGACGATGCGGATCACCGGCAGCGCATGCGCGCCGGTGCCCACGCCCAGCACCGGGCAGGTGACTTCTTCGCCTTCGATGAACTCTTCGCACAGCACGTCGGGGTCGTACTGCGTGGCCAGCGTCACCGCTTCGCTCATCTCGGAGTAGCCCGCCACCTTGGTGATGCCGATTGACGAGCCTTCACGCGGCGGCTTGACGATCAGCGGCAGGCCCAGTTCGTCCGGCACTGTGATCACGCGCTCACGTTGCTGGTTATCCGGCGCCAGCCAGATCCAGCGCGGCGTCGGCAGGCCCTCGGCGACGAAGACGCGCTTGCTCATGGTCTTGTCCATCGAGATCGCCGAGGCCATCACGCCGGAGCCGGTGTAGGGCAGGCCCAGCAGTTCCAGCGCACCTTGCACGCAGCCGTCTTCACCGTGGCGGCCGTGCAGCGCGATGAAGACGCGCGCAAAACCGTCGCGCTTGAGTTCGACCAGGTCGCGTGTCGACGGATCGAAGGCATAGGCGTCGACGCCCTGCGATTTCAGCGCCTGCAGCACGCCGGAACCCGACATCAGCGAGACCTCGCGCTCGGCGCTGCTGCCGCCCATCAACACGGCCACTTTTCCGAAGGCTTTCACGTCGATGCTGTTCATGACGTGCCCCCTTGCATCAGTTCGACCACCCGGGCCGGCACCGCGCCGATGGTGCCGGCGCCCATCACGATCACCACGTCACCGCCGCGCGCCTGCTCGACGATGGCTTGCGGCAACGCAGCGACCTCATCGACGAACACCGGATCGAGCTTGCCGGCCACGCGCAGCGCGCGCGCCAGCGCCCGGCCGTCGGCAGCGACGATCGCCGGCTCGCCGGCGCTGTAGACCTCGGTCAGCAGCACCGCATCGGCCGTGCCCATGACCTTGACGAAGTCCTCGAAGCAGTCCCGCGTGCGGGTGTAGCGGTGCGGCTGGAAGGCCAGCACCAGCCGGCGGCCCGGGAAGGCGCCGCGCACGGCGGCGATCACCGCGGCCATCTCGACCGGGTGGTGGCCATAGTCGTCGATCAACGTGAAGAGACCATCGCCGCTGCGTGCCGGCCAGTCGCCATGACGCTCGAAGCGCCGGCCGACACCGCGGAACTCGGCCAATGCCTTGAGCACGGGTGCATCGGGCAGTTCCAGTTCGCCGGCCACCGCAATCGCCGCCAGCGCGTTGCGCACGTTGTGTTCGCCGGGCAAGTTCAGCGTGACCGCCAGGTCCGGCATCGCCAGGCCGTTGCGGCGCTGGCAGGTGAAGCGCATCTGGCCGCCGGGCAAGGCTTGCACGTCGGTGGCGCGCACCTGCGCGTCTTCGCCGAAGCCGTAGTGGATGATGGGCCGCGAGATCATCGGCATGATCGAACGCACGCCGGGATCGTCGCCGCACAGGATGGCCGCGCCGTAGAACGGCATGCGATGCAGGAACTCGACGAAGGCGCCTTTCAGTTTCGCGAAGTCGTGGCCGTAGGTATCCATGTGGTCGGCGTCGATGTTGGTGACGACGGACAGCATGGGCATCAGGTTCAGGAAGGACGCGTCGCTCTCGTCGGCTTCGACGACGATGTACTCGCCCGAACCCAGGCGCGAATTCGCGCCGGCCGCATTGAGCTTGCCGCCGATCACGAAGGTCGGGTCGATGCCGGCTTCGGCCAGCACGCTGGTGACCAGCGAGGTGGTCGTGGTCTTGCCATGCGTGCCGGCGATCGCGATGCCCTTTTTCAGCCGCATCAGCTCGGCCAGCATCACCGCGCGCGGCACCACCGGTATGCGTTGGGCGCGCGCGGCGATGACCTCGGGGTTGTCGCCCTTCACCGCCGTGCTGGTGACCACCGCACCGGCGCCGGCAATGTGCGCCGCATCGTGGCCGATGAAGACGCGCAGGCCCAGCGTCGCCAGCCGCCGCGCGGTGGCGCTGTCCGACAGGTCGCTGCCCGACACCGTGTAGCCCAGGTTGTGCAGGATCTCGGCGATGCCGCTCATGCCGGCGCCGCCGACGCCGACAAAGTGGATGTGGCGAATGGCGTGTTTCATGCCACTTGCCTCCGGACCAGGCTGTCCAGCTCATCGGCGACGCGCGCCGCGGCGTTCGGCCGGGCCAGCGCACGGGCGGCCCGCGCCATCGTCAGCAGCGTCTCGCGGCTCGTCGCCCGCAGACGGTCGGCCAGCAGCTGCGGCGTCAGCTGAGTTTGCGGCAGATGCATCGCCGCACCCTGCCGCGCCATGTGCTCGGCGTTGTCGCGCTGGTGCGAGGTGGTGCTGACGACCAGCGGCACCAGGATGCTCGGCACGCCGGCAGCGCAGAGTTCGCTGACCGTCACCGCACCGGCACGGCAGACGATCAGGTCGCACGCGGCCAGGCGCTCGGCCATGTTGTCGATGAAGGGCAGCACCTCGGCTTGCACGCCGGCGCCGGCGTAAGCGGCACGCACCGCGTCGGCCTGCGCCGCGCCGGTCTGGTGGGTGACCTGGGGCCGTGCATCGGCCGGCAGCAGCGCCAGCGCGGCCGGCACGGTCGTGTTCAGCACCTGCGCGCCCAGGCTGCCGCCGACGACCAGCAGCTTCAAGGGCCCGCCGCGGCCGGCATAACGCTGATCCGGCGCGGCCAGTGCTTCGATCTCGCCGCGCACGGGATTGCCGGTGACGATGCCGCGCTTGATCTGCGCCGCCGGTCCGTCGAAGCCGAAGGCCACGCGGTCGGCCACCGGCAGCAGCGCCTTGTTCGACAGCAGCAGCGCCGCATCGGCATTCACCAGCATCAGCGGCTTGTTCAGCAGCGAGGCCATCAGCCCGCCGGGAAAGCAGACATAGCCGCCCATGCCCAGCACCGCATCGGCCCCGCGCCGGCGCAGGATGCGCACCGAGTCCCAGAAGGCCTTCAGCAGCCGCATGCCGCCGGTCATCGTCTGCACGAAGTTCTTGCCGCGCAGGCCGCTGAAGGCGATCGTGTCCAGCGGGATCTCGGTCGGCGGCACCAGCTTGTTTTCCATGCCGGTGCGGGTGCCCAGCCAGCTGACAGTCCAGCCGCGGCGTTGCACTTCACGCGCCACCGCGATGCCGGGGATGATGTGGCCACCGGTGCCGGCCGCCATGATGACGAGGTGCGGCATCACGCCCTGCCTCCGCGCATCAGCTGTCGGTTCTCGATGTCCACCCGCACCACGATCGCCAGCGCGATCAGGTTCATCAGGATGGCCGAACCGCCGTAGCTCAGCAGCGGCAGCGTCAGCCCCTTGGTCGGCAAGGCGCCGAGGTTCACGCCCAGGTTGATCAGCGTCTGCCCGCCCATCCACACGCCGATGCCCTGCACCATCAGCCCGGCGAACACGCGGTCCAGCATCACCGCCTGGCGGCCGATGACGAAGATGCGGCGGGTCAGCCAGAAGAAGGCGACGATGACCAGCGCCACGCCGATGAAGCCGAGTTCCTCGCCGATCACCGCCATCAGGAAATCGGTGTGGGCCTCGGGCAGGTAGTGCAGTTTCTCGACACTGCCGCCCAGGCCCTGGCCGGTGAGCTCGCCGCGGCCGAAGGCGATCAGCGAATGCGTCAGCTGGTAGCCCTTGCCTTGCGAGTACGCCGGATCCCAGGGGTTCAGGAAGGCCAGGATGCGCTCGCGCCGCCAGGGGCTGGAAGCGATCATCAGGCCGAAGGCGCCGATCAGCACCGCGAAGCTCAGGAAGAACATGCGGCCGTTGACACCGCCCAGGAACAGGATGCCCAGCGCGATGGTTGCGATGACGATGAAGGCGCCCATGTCCGGCTCGGCCAGCAGCAGCAGGCCGATGACCGCCAGCGACACCGCCATCGGCCACACGGCCTGGAAAAAGCGCTCCTTCACTTCCATTTTGCGCACCATGTAGCTGGCCGCGTACATCACGATGCCCAGCTTGGCCAGTTCGCTCGGCTGGAAGCTCATCGGCCCCAGCGGAATCCAGCGGCGCGCGCCGTTGACGCCCTTGCCCACATGCGGCACCAGCACCACCGCCAGCATCAGCAGCGAGAGCACGAAGATCCACGGCGCCGACTTCTCCCACACAGTGATCGGGATCTGCACCACCACCAGCGCACTGACGAAGGCGATGCCGACGAAGAGGGCATGCCGCGTGAGGAAATAGGTCGAGGCGTAGCGCGCGAACTTCGGGTTGTCCGGCAGCGCCACGCTGGCCGAATAGACCATCACCAGGCCCAGCGCCAGCAGGCCGATGACCAGCCAGACCAGCGTCTGGTCGAAGCCGGCGATGCGCGGCGGCTGGCCACCGCCCGAGCCGGACCAGTCGCGGATCGGCACCTCGTTCTCGCGTTCGCTGCGCGCGGCGGCCCAGCGCTGGCGCAAGGCGTCGAGGCCGAAGCGGGCGGCCAGACCGCTCATGCGAGTGTCTCCCCATGGTCGGCCGCGTGGGCATGCACCGCCTGCACGAAGACTTCGGCACGGTGCGCGTAGTTGCGGAACATGTCCAGGCTGGCGCAGGCCGGGCTCAGCAGCACCGCATCGCTGGGCTGCGCCTGCGCGAAGCACCAGGCCACGGCTTCGGGCAGCGTGCCGTGCGTCTGCATGGTCACGCCAGTGCCGGCCAGCGCGGTTGCGATGGCGCCGGCATCGCGGCCGATCAGCGCCACCGCACGGGCGTAACGTGTCACCGGTGCGGCCAATGGCGTGAAATCCTGGCCCTTGCCGTCACCGCCGAGAATGACCACCAGCTTGCCAGGCGCCTTGTCGGCGCCCAGGCCTTCGAGCGCCGCGACGGTAGCGCCAACATTGGTGCCCTTGCTGTCGTCGAAAGCTTCGACGCCGCCAACGCTGGCGATGAATTCGACGCGGTGCGGCTCGCCGCGGTATTCGCGCAGGCCATGCAGCATCGGCGCCAGCGGGCAGCCGATGGCCGTGGCCAGCGCCAGCGCGGCCAGCGCATTCGCGGCGTTGTGGCGGCCGCGCACGCGCAGTGCATCGGCCGGCATCAGGCGCTGCAGGTGGATTTCTTCGTCCTCGCCCTTGCGGCGCTTGATGGTTTCGTCGGCTTCCAGCGCGCGCACCAGCCAGGCCATGCCGTTCTCGATCACCAGGCCGAAGTCGCCCGGCCGCTGCGGTGCATCGAGGCCGAAGCGCAGCGCCTTGCGGTGGATCTGCTTCGCGGGGCGGCCGCGTGCACCCTTGATGATTTCGGGTGCGGGGATCATCGCTTCGACACGCACGTCGTCGCGGTTGATCACCAGCACGGTCTGCGCGCCGAACACGCGGGCCTTGGCCGCCGCGTAGGCCTCCATCGAACCGTGCCAGTCCAGGTGGTCCTGCGTGACGTTCAGCACCGTCGCGGCGCTGGGTTCGAAGCCCTTCACGCCATCGAGCTGGAAGCTGGACAGCTCCAGCACCCAGACATCGGGCAGATGCTCGAACACGGGCGCGGCCGGTGGCGGCGGGGCCAGCTGCAAAGGGGCCTCTTCGTCCGGCGGGGGAGCGGCTTCGGCGGGTTCGGGAACGTCGGCAGGTTCAGAGGCTTCGGCAGGTTCGGCGCTCTCGGCGGCCTCGGTCAGTGCCAACGGCTCGGCCGGCTCGATCGACTCGACCGGTTCAACCGGCTCGGCCAGCCCGGCCGGTTCAATCGTCTCGACCGGCGTGGCCGCCACGGCCGCTTCGTCGTCGACCTCCTCGGCCACCGGTTCCACCGGCACCGGCTCCTTGTCCAGCGCCGCGGCCAGCGTATCCAGCGTCGTCGGCCCGATGTTGCCGGCCACGCCCACGCGCCGGCCGGTGCGTTCGACCAGCAAGGCCGTCATCGCGGTGGTGGTGGTCTTGCCATTGGTGCCGGTGATGGCCAGCAGCTTCGGCGCATAGCCGCGTTCGGCTTTCAGGTCGGCCAGCGCGCGGGCGAACAGATCGAGTTCGCCGCCGATGGCCAGGCCGATGCCACGCGCCGCCTCGAGAAGCGGTGCGACGCGCACATCCAGCGGCGACAGGCCGGGGCTCTTCAGCAGCATCTGCACGCCGGCCAGCTGGCCGCTGCCCAGTTCACCGCTGAACAGCCGCGCCTGCGGCACATCGGCCTGCAGTGCCGCGGCCTGCGGCGGTGTCTCGCGCGAATCCCAGACCTGCACGGCAGCGCCATGGCGCGCGCACCAGCGCGCCATCGCCAGGCCGGATTCACCGAGGCCCAGCACCAGCACCGAGAGGTCTTGGAGGTGTCTCATCGCAGCTTGAGACTCGCCAGGCCGACCAGGCACAACAGCATCGTGATGATCCAGAAGCGGATCACCACCTGCGTTTCGGTCCAGCCGGATTTTTCGAAGTGGTGGTGCAGCGGCGCCATCTTGAAGATACGGCGGCCGGTGCCGAACTTCTTCTTCGTGAACTTGAACCAGCTGACCTGCAGCACCACCGACAGCACTTCGACGACGAAGATCGCGCCCATGATGCCGAGCACGATTTCCTGCCGCGTGATCACCGCGATGGTGCCCAGCGCGCCGCCCAGCGACAGCGCACCGACATCGCCCATGAACACCTGCGCCGGATGCGCGTTGAACCACAGGAAGGCCAGGCCGGCGCCAGCCAGCGCGCCGCAGAAGATCATCAACTCGCCAGCGCCGGGGATGTACGGGAACAGCAGGTACTTGCTGTAGACCGAGCTGCCGACGATGTAGGAAAAGATGCCCAGCGCCGAACCCACCAGCACCACCGGCATGATGGCCAAGCCGTCCAGTCCGTCGGTGAAGTTCACCGCATTGCTGGCGCCGACGATCACGAAGTAGGTCAGCGCGATGAAGCCGAACACGCCCAGCGGGTAGCTCACCGTCTTGAAGAACGGCAGCATCAGGTCGGCCTTGGGCGGCAGGTCGTTCGAGAAGCCGCTCTGCACCCAGCGGATGAACAGCTCCAGCACGCGCAGGTTGGTGGTCTCGGACACGCTGAAGGCCAGGTACAGCGCGGCGGTCACGCCGATCAGCGACTGCCAGAAGAACTTTTCCTTCGAGCTCATGCCCTCGGGGTTCTTGTGCACGACCTTGCGCCAGTCGTCGACCCAGCCCACCGCGCCGAAGCCGAAGGTGACCAGCATCACGACCCAGACGAAGCGGTTGCTCCAGTCGAACCACAGCAGCGTGGCGGTGCCGATGCCGATCAGGATCAGCACGCCGCCCATGGTCGGCGTGCCGTGCTTCTTCAGGTGTTCCTGCACGCCGTATTCACGGATCGGCTGGCCGATCTTCATCTCGGTGAGCTTGCGGATCACCAGCGGGCCGAAGCCCAGGCCGATCAACAAAGCCGTCAGTGCCGACATCACCGCGCGGAAGGTGATGTACTGGAACACGCGCAGGAAGCCCCACTCGGGGTTCTCGAGCAGCAGCCATTGCGACAGGCTAAGCAGCATGGCTGTCTCCTGTCGGTCTGGCTTGCAGCGCCTGCACCACGCGCTCCATCGCCATGAAGCGCGAGCCCTTCACCAGCACCGCTGCACAGGCCGGGGCCTTGCTCAATTCAGTCAACAAATCCTCGACACGGTGGAAGTGGCGGGCCGCGGGGCCGAACGCCGCGGCGGCATCGGCGCAGAGCGCACCGGCACACCAGAAGGTTTGAATGCCGCGCTCGCGGGCATGGGCGCCGACCTCGGCATGGAAGGCCGGGCCCTGGTTGCCGACTTCGCCCATGTCGCCCAGCACCAGCCAGTGCGGACCGGGCAGCGAGGCAAGCAAGTCAATGGCCGCACGCACCGAATCCGGGTTGGCGTTGTAGCTGTCGTTGACCAGCGTGACGGCCTGCCCGCCCAGCATGGTGCGCGTGACCTGCGAGCGGCCCGCGACCGGGCGGAAGGCTTCCAGGCCCCGCAGGATGGCCGCCAGCGGCGCGCCAGCGGCCAGCGCCGCGGTGGTGGCCGCCAGCGCATTGCGCACGTTGTGCTGCCCGGCGGCATACAGCATGAATTCAGCCTGGCCGGCCGGGGTGCGCACACGCAGCACCCAGTGATCTTCGACCCACACCGCTTCGTCGACGACATCGGCCTCGCCGTGCAGCGCAAAGGTCAGCTGCGCGCGCGCACCGGCCTGGTGGTGCCAGATCGGCGCTTGTGCATCGTCGGCCGGAAACACCGCGATGCCGTCGGCCGGCAGCGCCTCGATCGCCGCGCCGTTTTCCAGCGCCACGGCTTCGACACTGGCCATGAACTCCTGGTGCTCGCGCTGGGCGTTGTTGACCAGCGCCACGGTCGGCTGCGCGATGCGCGACAACAGCGCCATCTCGCCCGGGTGGTTCATGCCGAGCTCGACCACCGCGGCCTGGTGCGCCGGTCGCAGCCGCAGCACGGTGAGCGGCACGCCGATGTGGTTGTTCAGGTTGCCGCTGGTGGCCAAGCCGGCATCGCCCAGCCAGGCGCGCAGCACGCTGGCCAGCATCTGCGTCACGGTGGTCTTGCCGTTGCTGCCGCCCACCACGATCAGCGGCAGCGCATGCCGGGCGCGCCAGGCGGTGGCCAGCTGCTGCAACGCGGCCAGCGCATCGGGCACGATCAAGCCGGCCAGGCCGGCTTCGGCCAAGCCGCGTTCGGCGATAGCCGCCACCGCGCCGGCCGCGCGGGCCTGCGGCAGGAAGTCATGCGCATCGAAGCGCTCGCCGCGCAGCGCGACGAACAGGTCGCCAGCACGCAAAGTGCGCGTGTCGGTGTGCACGCGTTCGATTGGCGCGGCACCCTCGCCGACGAGCACGGCGCCCGGCAGCAGCGCATGGGCCTGGGCCAGCATCATCATCATGGCGCGACCCTTTGCTGCAGCGCGGCGGCGGCCACCAGCGCGTCGTCGAAGGCATGCTTGACGCCGGCGATCTCCTGGTAGTCCTCATGACCCTTGCCGGCCAGCAGGATCACGTCGCGGCCATCGGCCTGCGTGACGGCGTATGTGATCGCTTCACGCCGGTCCTCGATGACATCGACGGCCTCGTCGGCGCTGACACCGGCGAGGATCTGCGCCAGGATCAGCGACGGCGTTTCGTTGCGCGGGTTGTCGCTGGTGATCACCACCTGGTCGGCCATCGTGTGCGCGATGGCGCCCATCAGCGGCCGCTTGCTGGCGTCGCGGTTGCCGCCGCAGCCGAACACGCACCACAGCCGGCCGCCGCGGGCGGTGGCCAGCGGGCGCAGTGCGCCTAGCGCCTTGTCCAGCGCATCGGGCGTGTGGGCGTAGTCGACGACGACTTCGGGTTGATCGGGGGCGGCCACCGGCACGCGCTGCACCGCGCCGTCAGGCGCGACACGTTGCATCCTGCCCGGCACCGGCGTCAGCCCCGGCACCACTTGCACCGCGTCGGCCAGCGGCACGCCGACGGCCCGCAGGCCGCCGAGCACGCCGAGCAGGTTGCTGGCGTTGTAGTCGCCGATCAGCGTGCTGCGCACGGCCACCGTCTCGGCGCCTTCGCTCAGTTCGAAGGCCAGGCCGCCGTCGACATAACGCAGATGCTGCGCGGCCAGGCGCGCGGCGCCGTGCACCGAGCAGGTCCACAGGTCCAGCGGGCCGCCGGTCAGTCCGCCGGCCAATTCTTCGGCCAACTCAGCGCCTTGTTCGTCGTCGATGTTGATCACCGCAGCCTGCAGGCCGGGCCAGTCGAACAGCGCGCGCTTGGTCGCCCAGTAGGCGGCCATGTCGCCGTGGTAGTCCAGGTGGTCGCGCGTGAAGTTGGTGAACTGGGCCACGGTGATCGGCGTGCCGGCCAGGCGATGCTCGGCCAGGCCGATCGACGAGGCCTCGATTGCGCAGGCCGCGAAACCCTCGTCGGCCATGCGGCGGAAAGCGGCCTGCAAGGTCACCGGGTCCGGCGTGGTCAGGCCGGTGAACTGCACCGTGCCAGCACTCCCTGCGTGCGGCGGTTCGCCAATCCCCAGCGTACCCACCACGCCACAGCGCCGGCCCAGCAGCGCCAGCGCCTGCGCGGTCCACCAGGCGGTGGAACTCTTGCCATTGGTGCCGGTGACCGCCAGCACCTTCAGCGCCAGCGCCGGGTGGCCGAAATAGGCCGCGGCGATCTCGCCGGTCACCGCCTTCAGCGACGGCAGGCTGCCGATGCGCGCATTGCCGTGGATGAAACCCGGGTGGCCATCGACATCGAAGCCGAAAGCCTCGATGCCGTCGCGCTCGACCAGGCAGGTCGAGGCGCCGGCCTCGAGCGCCGCGCGCACGTACTGGCGGCCGTCCTTGGCGTAACCCGGCCAGGCGATGAAGGCATCGCCGGGCCGGACCTGGCGGCTGTCGATGCACAGCGTGCCGGTGACCCATTCACCGAGCCAGCGGGCAGCGGCTTCG